>CAZNZI010000753.1:0-14182 GCA_964577475.1 uncultured Rhodospirillaceae bacterium | reverse complement strand
GCCGCGATCGCCGCCGCCGTTCCCGCCGCGACGAAGACGCGCAGATCGGCGCGGCGCAGCCGCAACCATTGTCCGGTGAGCGAGAGGAAGCCGGCGCCCATCTGCGCGTAGGCGGCTTCCATGCCGACCGACGCACCCGCGCCGTTGGAGACGATGGTGGCGACCGCGACGCGGATACTGTCGAGCATCGACATCCGGCCGCCATAGATCGCGTTGGCTTCGACCGGGTCGACGATATCGCCCGGGCGGACACGGCGCACCGCCATGGCCAGTGCACCGACGAGAAAGCCGCCGATCACCGGGATCGCCAGCAGCCGCCAGGGTTCGATACCGCCGCCGCCGGTCTCGAGCAAAGAGCCCAACTGTCCGCCGAATCCCAACTGGTGGAGCGCCGAGACGGCCGTGTGCATAGCGATGACGGCGAGACCGACGATTGCGCCCAGCGGCGCGCACAGCGCGATCATCCAGACTTCGCTGTTGCGCAGATTGCGCTTGCTGGCCGAGTAGGAGAGCCGCCGCCACATCCGCGCCATCGGCGATGTCGCCTTATGGGCGAAGGAGCGGCGCGGGATCGGCGACTGCGGCGGGATTTCGTTCATGGAAACGTCGGACCAACGGCCAGGTGTTCGTCGCGGGGCCGCCCGCGTGTGCGAGTCGAATCGGGATCAGGTTCCGGTCGCGGCCTTGGCCGGAGCCTTCGTATGTTCCATCAGGCGCGGCATCAGTTCGACCAGGTTGCAGGGGCGCCACCGGTTGTCGAGCTGCCAGCGCAGAATATCATCCCAAGCATCACGGCAAGCTGATGGCGAACCGGGCAGGGCGAACAAATAGGTTCCTCTTGTCACACCGCCGGTCGCGCGGCTTTGCATCGTCGAGGTCCCGATCTTCGCAAAAGAGAGCTGGCGGAACAGTTCGCCGAAGCCGGGGATCTCCTTGTCGTAGACCGCCTGGAACGCCTCGGGCGTCACGTCGCGGCCGGTCACGCCGGTCCCGCCGGTGGCCAGCACGACGTCGATTTTGGGGTCGTCGATCCAGCGCGTGAGCTGCGCTTCGATCTTGGCCTGGTCATCGGAGACGATGGTGCGCGCGGCCACAGCATGGCCGGCTTCGGTCACGCGCTCGGCCAGGGTATCGCCGGATTTATCGGTGGCGGCGGTCCTTGTGTCGGAGACCGTCAGGATCGCGATATTGACGGAAAGAAAAGGCCTGCTTTCGTCAATCCTTGACATACTTCACCGATGGGACGGAGGAACCGTTCCCATCATATATCGGCCATCCGCCCGCGGCGAGGGCGTCGAGCGACGGTGAAGCGCGGCCAAGGCGGCTGCGATAGGCCCAGAAATTGGTCAGCACGCGCTCGACGAAGACGCGGGTTTCGTCGGTCGGAATGCTTTCCATGAACAGCAGAGCGTCGTTCTGGTGGCGGATCGTCTGCATCCAGCGTGCGGTCGCACCCGGCCCGACGTTATAGGAGGCCACGGCCAGCATCAGGTTGCCCTTGATGGCGTCGTCGTTCAGCAGGGTGCGGATGAAACGCTGACCCGCCTGGAGGCTGACATCGGGATCAGTCAGCTTACCCGTCGCGCCCATGGCCCGCGCGGTGGCCGGCATCAACTGCATCAGGCCGATGGTGCCGGCGGGGCTGTGGGCATGGGGGTTGAAGCCCGATTCCTGGCGGGCCAGGGCCAGCACCAGGGCGCGGTCGATGGTCCAGCCGCCCTTCGGTTGCCAGGCCGGCAGCGGATAGAAGGCGGCGTCATGGGTGCGTCCGTCGCGCGACGACACGGCCCGGCCCAGGGACACCGTCAGGGATGGCATATCGGCGGCGCGGGCGAAAGCCAGCAGGGATTGCGCGAGGCCCTGGCTCGCGCCATTGGCGATGCCGCGCATTTCGTCCTCGGCCAGCGCACGCTCGCCCAACTGCAGCAAGGCCATGGCACGCTGGGCGCCCGGGATACGCATCAGCGCATCGGCGTCGACATCGGTGAATGGGCGGTCGTCCCAGGAGAACTGGATGTCGAGACCCAAGGCCCGGCGGGCCAGCAGACCATAGAAGGTGCGCGGATAAAGTGCCGCGCGCTGCAGCCAGTGGTTCACCACTTCCGGGCGATGGGCGGCGAGGTTGGCGCGGGCCGCCCAGAAGGCGCCGGCCGAGCTCAGCCAGTTGGAGATGCCCTGGGCGTTGGCCACCGCTTCGAAATGGTGGACGGCGTCGGCGCGCTGGTTCTGGCGCCACATGGCAAGACCGGCAACCCAGTCGGCCTCGGGCAGCACATCGCCCGACCGTTCGGCCGCCTGCTCGGCCCAATAGGTGGCGTCGCCGTCGCGGCCCTGGTCGAACAGGGCGATCGCGAGGACGGTCTTCAGCTCGTCGAGATCGGCCGGCGCCAGGATACGGAGGCATTCCGGCGCATTGAGCAGATCGACGGCGGCATCATACTTGCCGCTCGAAACCTTGCTCCGGAATGAGCCTTTCAAGGCGATCGCGCGGTTGCGGTCGGCCTGCGAATGCTGGGCGCGGCTGTCGATGGTGAAGTTGGTCCAGTCGGCATCGTCTGGGTCGATCGCCGTGTCGGGATTGCGCGACGGAAGGACGATGCCGGCGGCATGGAACTTCTCGCCCAGGCGCTTTCGCGCCACCGCATAGACATCCAGAGTCTCGGGGAAGCCCTGATAGCGGACGAACCAGGTCTTCAGTTCCTCAGGCTTCGCCTTGTAGCCACTCGACAGATAGCGGCGAGCGAGGAGATGACCCACTAGGAGTTGATTGTGGATTCGCGCGATCTCATGATCGGCAGCAGCCCACTGGCCGCGCGCATCGAGATCGAACGCCTTTTGATAGGAAGCGAGATCACCGGCCGACAGAACGGTCGGTATCGGCACTTCGCGCCCGGCGCGACCGATTGCAGAGCCGTCGCTGAGCGCGGCCACCATATTGTCGCCATGGGACCGGTCGGGCTCGGTCGAAGCGGCCTGTCCCACGGCAGGCAGCACCACCAGAGCTAAGGTCACCAGGCTGGGGAGAAGTCTGCTTTTCAGCATGGTCTCTCTCCTCAAGGGTGAACGTGATCGAAATTACCGATAGGCACCTTCGAATTTATAAATGGATTTGTTGGAACCAGGCAAGAAACATCGTTGTCACAGCCTGTGTTATCCCCATGTCAATTGTAAACGTCTATCCTTTCAATGGGTTATGGACAGTTCAGCGAGCTTTTTTCGCAGCGTGACAAGGTCGCGCCAGGCCTCGCGCTTATGAATCGGCGTCCTCAGCAGGTAAGCCGGGTGGTAGGTCGGCAGGCACGGGATCGGCCGTTGCAGCCCCGGCGCCGCATAATCGTGCCATTTCCCACGAAGCTTTGTGATGCCCTCGGTCTTGGCCAAGAGAGCCGTGGCCGCCGCGCCACCCAGGAACATCATCACCGCCGGATCGATCAGTTCGATCTGCCGTTCCATGAACGGCAGGCAGAGATCGACTTCGCTCGGCTCCGGCTTCCGGTTGCCCGGCGGGCGCCAGTAGATGACGTTGGTGATGTAGACCCGGTCGCGGTCCAGGCCGATCGAGGCCAGCATGCGATCGAGCAGCTTGCCGCTGGCGCCGACGAAGGGCAGGCCCTGCTCGTCCTCGTCGCGGCCGGGGGCTTCGCCGACCAGCATGATCCGGGCCTTGGGGTTGCCGTCGGAAAAGACGGTCCGCTGACAGGTCTGCTTCAGGGCGCAGCCGTCATAGGCCTCCACCGCCTGCTTGAGGTCCGCGATCGACGCACAGGCCTGGGCCAGTTGGGCCGAACGGCTGCCGGCCCGGTCGGCGACGGATTGGCGCGCGGTGGCCGGTGCGGCCGGCGACGAAGTTGTGACCGCCATACGGGATGGCGCGCCGCCGGTCTGCCGGCCCGGTTGGGCGGCGGCCGGGCGTGCGGGCAGGGCGAAACGATCGACCGGTTGTTCGCCGATCGTTTCGTCGACGCCCGCTTCGACATACCAGCGGAGGATGTGGTCCGGGGTCAGCACCTCGGTCATGGGCGGAAGCTAGCATGCGGTTGCTGCGCGATACAGCGCATCGGTTAATATGGCGCCCCCGCCCTGACTGGAGGACCGACGGATCGTGGCCGATCGCGAACAGATGGAATTCGATGTGGTGATCGTGGGCGGCGGGCCGTCGGGCCTGGCAGCCGCGATCCGACTGGCGCAATTGTCGCAATCGGCCGGCCGCGACGTTTCGGTGTGCGTCGTCGAGAAGGGATCGGAACTCGGCGCCCATATCATGTCCGGTGCCGTGATCGAGACGCGCGCGCTCGACGAACTGATCCCCGACTGGAAGGCGAAGGGCGCGCCGCTCAACGTGCCGGTCACCGAAGACCGTTTCCTCTTCCTGACCCACTCCAACTCGATCCGCTTTCCGACCCCGCCGCCGTTGCACAACCACGGCAACTACATCGTCAGCCTCGGCAATGTGGTGCGCTGGCTCGGCGCGCAGGCGGAAGAACTGGGCGTGCAGATCTTCCCGGGCTTCGCGGCGGCCGAAGTGCTCTACAACGAAGCGGGTGCGGTGATCGGCGTCGCCACCGGCGATATGGGCATCGGCAAGGACGGCAAGCCGACTGGCAACTATCAGCCGGGCGTCGCGCTGATGGGGCGGCAGGTGATTTTCGCCGAGGGTTGCCGCGGCTCGCTGACCAAGACCCTGTTCGAGCGGTTCAAGCTGCGCGACGGCGCCGATCCGCAGGTCTTCGGCATCGGGATCAAGGAGCTTTGGGAGATCGATCCTGCCAAGCACCATGCGGGCCGCGTCATCCATACGGTTGGCTGGCCGCTGGATTGGAGCACCTATGGCGGGTCGTTCCTGTATCATTTCGAGGGCAATAAGGTAGAGGTCGGTTTCGTTGTCGGCCTCGACTACAGCAATCCGTTCCTGTCGCCCTTCGAGGAATTCCAGCGCTTCAAGACCCACCCCGACATCCAGCCGATCCTCGAGGGGGGCCGGCGCGTCTCCTATGGCGCGCGCGCGATTTCGGCGGGCGGTTTCCAGTCGATTCCGAAACTGACCTTCCCCGGCGGCGTGCTGGTCGGCGACACGGCCGGCTTCCTCAATATGCCGAAGATCAAAGGCACCCACTGCGCGATGAAGTCGGGGATGCTGGCGGCCGAAGCCGTATTTGAAACGCTCGGCGGCGAAGGTGTTGCCGAAGCGACCGCCTATCCCGACAAGCTGAAGCGGTCCTGGCTGTGGGACGAGCTCTATCGTGCGCGCAACATCAAGCCCGCGTTCCATTGGGGGCTGCCTGCCGCTTTGGCCTATGGCGCACTCGACGCCTATATCCTGCGCGGCCGCGCGCCGTGGACGCTGCATCACAAGCCCGACTACAAGAGCCTGCGCAAAGCCGCCGACAGCAAGCCGATCGCCTATCCCAAACCGGACGGCAAACTGACCTTCGACCGCCTGTCGTCGGTCTTCCTCTCAGGCACAAACCACGAGGAGAACCAGCCGGCGCATCTCCGGTTGCGCAATCCGGCGGTGGCGATCGATACCAACCTGGCGCTGTACGATGCGCCCGAGCAGCGCTACTGTCCGGCAGGCGTGTACGAGATCGTCCGGGATGCGGGCAACACGCCGCGGCTCCAGATCAACGCGCAGAATTGCGTCCACTGTAAAACCTGCGATATCAAGGACCCGACCCAGAACATCGATTGGGTTGTGCCCGAAGGCGGCGGCGGTCCCAATTATCCCGATATGTAGGCAAGGTTGCCGGCGTGAGGTTGTAAGTATGCCTAAGCGAATGCTGGCCCCGGTCCTTGCGATCGGTATTGCGATTACGGTCGTGTCGTGCGCGGCCGGACCGCAGACCGCATCCGAGCGCCTCGTCCACGGCCATAGCTTGGGCAGCGCCGATACGGCGGCCGGCAACTATATGGCCGGCCGGTTCGCGCTCGACACGCACGATCTGCCGGCGGCCGCCGCCTTCCTCCGCGCCGCCGCGGCCGAAGATCCCGACGAGATCGAGGTGCTGCAGCGGGCCCATCTCGCGCTCGCCGCCAATGGCCAGCTCGAGGAGGCAGGCGAGATCGCCGAACGCCTGCTGCGCTTCGACCAGGATGCCTCGACCGCCGCCGTGCTCGTTGTCGAGCAGCAGGCGAAGAAGGGTCATTGGGCCGCCGCCGCCGCACGGGTCCAGACTTTGCCCAAGCGCGGCTTCAATACGCTGCTGGTGCCGTTGATCGTCGCCTGGTCGGAAATGGGCCAAGGCCATCCCGATCGCGCACTGGCCGAACTCGAGCCGCTCAATTCCGACGGGCACCAGACGGCGCTCTACGAATTTCACGCCGCGCTGATCTGCGACCTGGCCGGCAAGACTCCCGAAGCCGAGAAGCATTACCGCGCCGCGCTGGCCGCCGAGGGCGGCGATGCGTTGCGCACCGTCGAAGCGGCGGTCTCGTTCTTCCGCCGCACCGGTCAGCCGGATGCCGCCAAGGAGATCGCCGCGCGCTTCCGTCAGGATCATCCAGATTTCCTGCTGGCCGATCTCGATGCCGAGGAGCGCCCGATCGCCACGCCGCGCGCCGGTCTGGCCGAGGCGTTCTTCGCCCTGGGCAGCACTTTGCGCCAGACGGGCGCCCAGGATCTGGCGCTGATCTTCCTGCGCCTCGCACTCGATCTCGAACCGCATTTCGCGCTCGCTCAGGTCATGGCCGGCGACACGCTGCATGACATGCGCCGCCTCGATGCGGCGATCGAGATGTACAACGGCATCGACGCGAAGAATCCCGCCCATTGGGTGGCGCAGTTGCGCATTGCCGGCGACTACAATGCGCTCGACCGTCTCGACGACGCGATCCACACGCTGGAGCAGGCGGCGGCCGCGCGGCCCGATCGTCCCGAGGCGCTGATGACGATGGGCGACATCCTCCGCCGCCATCTGCGCTGGACCGATGCGATCGCCGCCTATGACCGGGCGCTGGCCGTGATCGGCACGCCACGCCGTCAGGACTGGTCGGTTCTTTACGCCCGCGGCATCGCCGAGTCGGAGGCGGGGCAGTGGCCGAAGGCCGAAGCCGATTTCATGGAGGCGCTGCAGCTCGAACCCGATCAGCCCGACGTGCTCAACTATCTGGGCTATTCGTGGGTCGACCGCGGCATCAATCTCGATCGCGCGGCGCGGATGATCGAGAAAGCGCTTACCAAGCGGCCGACCGACGGGTTCATCGTCGACAGTCTCGGCTGGGTCTATTTCCGCACCGGGAATTACGACAAGGCGGTCAAGCAGCTTGAGCGCGCCATCGAGCTGACGCCCGAGGACGCCACCATCAATTCCCATCTCGGCGACGCACTGGCGGCCGTGGGCCGCGTCGAGGAGGCGCGCTTCCAGTGGAGCCGCGCGCTGGTCTTCAAGCCGGACGAACCGCTCAAGACCGAGTTGCAGAAGAAACTGAAGGACGGCTTCACGCCACCCGCGCCGGTGAAGACCGACAAGAGCTCGGCGGCGCAGTGATCCCGGTTCGACGATAGACGGGCGATGAGCGGCGGCGCCGTACCGGTTCGCGAATTCGCGCCGGCCAAGATCAATCTGTTTCTCCATGTTACCGGCAAGCGCGCCGATGGCTATCACCTGATTTCCAGCCTGATGGTCTTCGCCGATATCGGCGACGAACTGACGGCGGTACCCGCCGACCGCTTTTCGCTGGCGATCGATGGTCCTTTCGCCGCGGGACTGCCGACCGACAACGGCAACCTGGTCACCCGCGCCGCCGAAAAGCTCGCGGCGATGACCGGCGTTCAGCCCCATGCGGCGCTGCGGCTGACCAAGAACCTGCCGGTGGCGTCGGGCATCGGTGGCGGCTCGGCCGATGCGGCGGCGGCGCTGCGGGCGCTTGTGCGGCTCTGGGGGCGCGATCCCGGGCAGGAGGCTTTGGCGGAGCTCGGTCTCGGCCTGGGTGCCGACATCCCCGTGTGCCTGCGGTCCCAGGCGATGAACGTGTCGGGGATCGGGGAGGGGCTGGACCCGGCGCCGGAACTGCCGCCGGCCTGGCTCGTGCTGGTCAATCCCCGCGTGGCGGTGGCGACCAAGGATGTCTTCAAGGCGCGAACAGGGGCCTTTTCTGCATCCGCGCCGTTGGCGGCGGCGGCCGGCGATGCTGCCGCCCTGGCCCGGGCGCTCGGTACGCGCCACAACGATCTCGAAGCTCCGGCCATTGCGCTGGCGCCGGTCATTGGAACCGTTCTATCCACTTTGCGCACGGCGCCGAACTGTCTGCTGGCCCGCATGTCGGGCAGCGGCGCCACCTGTTTCGGCCTGTTTGGCGACCAGGCCGCCGCCGAGGCCGCCGCCGGGCCGATTCGGCAGGCGCAACCCGGCTGGTGGACCGCCGCCGCGCCCTTGCGGCACTGACCGTGCGCCCCGTTGCAAGCCCAAAGCGCTTCAAATATGGTGCGGCTCCGGTTGTTGGGGCGTAGCCAAGCGGTAAGGCAGCGGGTTTTGGTCCCGCCATCCCAGGTTCGAATCCTGGCGCCCCAGCCAACCGCGCAATTCTCCGGATGCGGTGTATGAGCGGCAGCAAGTATCGCCGCACCGTTAATCGTGCGACAACCCGATTTTTCCCAGCTTCGCCGTCGTCCGAACGAAAGTCGGACCCTTAATCCTGCGAAAATGATCCTTAATCATGCGAAAGTTTTGGCCGGTTTTGGCGCGGAAGAGCGCTAAGCAGCCAATTCCCGCATTTTGGGAAAGAGCCGTCTTGCAGCGTGATCTGAGGATCTGTGACCGTCTCGTACAATCGAATGTACGTGTCCAAACGGTCGTTTCATAATAACTTATGAAATTGTAAATCGACCTAGTTGAGCGGCCCCGAACGAGCATTGAATCAAAAAATGCAAAAAGTCCCAATTTTTGGGATGGCAATGTGAATTCACTTTCTCGAACCACGGCTCGGACGTGTCGGAAGCCCCATCAGCTGTCGCGTAGACTGAGTCAGATCAGGTACTTAGGAAGGGGCGGAACGAACGGGTACGGGTCGACAAAAGGATAAACCCGGACTCGGATATCCACCATTGGGGCGGGCAGGGCAAAGTACAGGCGAACTCGCAATGTGGCCCGGTGCCGGCGGCTATTTCGACCAAAATCCTCCAGCCCGGTAGGTGAGTCGCAATGACCTCAACGGTGGGCATCCAGCATGACACAAATCTGCTTGGGCACTCATGCTCCATACAAGTCTGCGATTGAAAAAGCGCGAGTTCCTGGTGCGGCGCCAGATGCGTCAACGATAGCGCTACCCGACAGATAATCAAAACCTGCTGTGAGTGCGGCAATCACAAGACTCTTGCTTCTGAGCCCATCAACGAATGATTTCGTTCCCAAGGGAGCTTGTGCGTCCAAGAAGCCATTCATGGATGCGATAATTTCTTGCTCGGACATCTCGTTCGGCGCTATTTCGGCCCCGATCGCTAGAAATTCCAAACCGCGCAATTGCTCAAAATCACGACGTTTCAAATCAACCAAACACGAAATCGACCGGCAGAAGCGCCTGATCTCGCGAAGACGCTCCTCGATGCGGGCAGACATGAGATCTTCCGGCACATCGCGGATCGCGATGACCAGATACCGGCGTCCCTGTTCGGACAATTGCGAGGCACGCTCCAGATAACGACTCCGCGTCTTCAAGCGGTCCAAAGTGTTCCAGTGCAGCGTCACCAGAACCAGATGTGGACCGTTCGCTTGAACGGCGGCGTCAACATCGGCTTGCGCCCGAGAAAGACCTGCGAGATCGAGACTGTCCTCGGGAATTGCCTTGGTATCTTTCGGATGACCAGCCGAGACGACATGGCCGACCAATGTCTGATTCTTTGCGCGCCAAACCGGTATGGGGTGAAACACGATCTCTGCCTGTGCCTCTCCCTGAGCAGCATCGTCATCTCCGTGACGACTGTTCTCAGATGCCAAGGAAGCGAATGCGCGATTGAGACTGGCAATTTCCTTCGCTTCTTCTCTGGAAACAGGGATAGCGCTTTTGCCAGGTGATTGCGGCTTCTTGGTTTCGGTATTGGGACGGGCGTCTTCACCGTCCTCCTCGACCTCAACGCGTCCAGCGAGCTCTCTCGCCAAAACCTCGATCTCACTCGCGATCGCCTTCCTTTTGAGGCTCGCCAAGCTCGCCGAGAGACCGGGGAAGAACAGAAGAATCTGGTTTCCTGAATAACGCGTACTGTAACCGCCACGAGCCAGAAATTCATCCAGCACTGTGTCAACCATCTGCCAGGTTCGACGCGATAGGTGAGCTTGCGGATCCGGCTTGCCCAATACGATCTCGCCAATATCGATCGTTTGAATTTGATCGGGGCGTGCTTGCCCCTTCCGACACACCCGTTGGAATTCCTCGTTGTCGACTCGCCTCTGATCTGGAGCCGGCGAAGACAGTGTGGCCGAACGCGCCGGGTTAACGATCGTGTCTTGAATGCGCCGGCTGATTGCGGAAGTCAAAACCGAATGGGAGAGGTCCGCTGCCTGCGGCCCCATGTTCGCGTAAAACACGTCTATGAGCCCTGGTGCCGGACTCCAATACAAAGCATCTGCCTTGAGCGTCGATTTCAAATCGGAGAAGATGCCATCGATCAACTGCCCACCGGCAGCAAGGCTGCGAGGCAATGTCTTCCCGAGCAATGATCCTACATAGATTCGGCGCACGATCCCGTTGGCCTGAAGCTTCTGCGGATTCGGAATCTTCGACCACTTCTGTTTCCAGACTTCAACGAAGACGGCCTCGTCGTTCGACATCGGAATTCCTTATCCTCGCTCCATCCGGCTCAGGAAGGTTGCGGCGGCAGAAAGATATTTTTGGATCCACCGACGAGAGACTCGACCGCTTCAAGGAGTTCTCTGCCCCGGAATGGCTTGCGCAACACAGTATCTGCGCCGAGTTGAGAAGCCACTTCCAAAACCGTAAAGGCGCCGGCCCTGCCACCTCCACTCATGGCTATGATCTTCAACTGGGGCTGTTGCCTCTTCAGGTCGCGAACCAGCATCAACCCTTCTTTGTCCGGCATGACGATATCTGTGATGAGCAGATCCACGGGTTGCTGGGCGGCAACCGTTTCGGCCTCAACGCCGTTCGCCGCTTCGAGGACGGTGTGACCGGCTTTGAGCAACAACTTCTGCATCGTCGCCCGAAGAGGCATATCGTCGTCAGCAATTAGAATAACTGCCATGGCTATCCTCGCGCCCCATGCTCACGTCGGTGTCTGCTGGACCGGCATTTGGCCTGCGGCGGATGATGAAATTTGCGTTGCCCAATTTTCCAGCCACGGGACGACTTGGTCCGCACCGAGCGGCCGACTAAAGAAATAGCCTTGCACATAGTCGCACTGTTCCATACGTAGATGGTCGACGACCCCGCTCGTTTCGGCGCCCTCGGCGACGACCGACAAGCCAAGATTGTGAGCCAAGTCGATTATGGTTTTGACAATGACTTTATTTTCGGCCGAGCTCGCGCAGTCGGATACGAATTCCTTGTCGATCTTGAGTTCTGAAAACGGTAGTCGATGCAGTTGCGTCAGCGATGAATAGCCCGTTCCGAAGTCGTCGATCGACAGATTGAAGCCCTTGAGACGCAAGCGCGTCAGGATATCGATCGCATTTGCGGCATTGCCGGCGGCCACCGTTTCCGTCAATTCGAGGGTGATCCATGTCGGCAAAACGTTGTGTTCGTCACAGAGCCTTCCCAAATGATCGGCAAAGTCCACATCCGATAGATCCCTACCGGAGATGTTGATCGCGACGTTGATCGCCCGACCGGCGCTCCGCCACGTGCTCAATTGACGCAAAGCGAGCCGTGCCACCTCCTGGGTCAACGCAGTCACGAGCCCGGCACGCTCCGCTACAGGAATGAACTGATCCGGATAAGTATCGCCGCGCGTCGGATGTCGCCAACGAACCAAAGCCTCGAAATGCGAAACTGCCATCTCCCTGATTTTGACCTTTGGCTGATAGACTAAGAAGAGCTCGTCGTTCCCGATCGCGTGAGCAAGTGTCGGTATGTCGATCTCCTGGTCGTCATGCTTGAGACTATTGAGAAGTTTTTGCAGTTCAACCAAGCGGATGGGCTTAAGAAGCGTGCCGGCCATCGTAAGGCCACGCTCGACGCCAAGACGTCTGGCTGCCTCGACCACTTTAACGTCAAACCCGCTTATCAATAGTACCTGCGCCGTACTCTTCTCAGCCGCTAGATGGCGCATCACTTCGACGCCGTCGGTGCCGGGCATGTGTAGATCGAGTACCACGTGCGTCGGTCGCCAATCGCGATGTAGCATACGGAACTGGGCGGGGTCTGTGGTGCAGTTGCATTCGTAGCCGCAACTTTGAGCCACTTTGGCGACAAAGTTCACAATTTCCTGCTCGTCGTCGAGAACCAAAATGCGATTGCTGGACATGAGATCATCCTAAAAATCGCGACGACAAAGCGTGGAAGGGGTTTCTAGCCTTCATCGAGGACGTCCCTCACCCTGCGGAGAAGCTCCTCCGCGCGATAGGGCTTGCTCAATAGGTTGACCCCCGCTGGCACTTTGCTTCCGTTCGTCAATAGGCCCTCGGGAAACCCCGATGTCAGAAGCACGCGAATCTTTGGCCACCTGCGGCCGATCTCGACGATCAACTCAGGGCCCGTGAAGCGGCCAGGCATGATGACGTCGCTGAACACGAGATCGATGGACGAATTGCCCTCGATCAATTCGATTGCCCGCTCGCCACTTTCTGCATCGATGACGCGATATCCGGCGTTCACCAATTGCTTGACGACGGTGCGTCTGACCGAAGGGTTATCTTCGACGACCATGATGAGTTCGTTCTTGGCCGTTTTCGCCGCGTCCCTCGAGCCAACTCGCCCCTCCGTCGCCGCCACCGCGTCTGCCGCCGCTTTTGGGAAATACAGGCGAATAGTGGTTCCGTGTCCCACCTCGCTGTAAATCTTGATATGTCCACCCGATTGCTTGACGAAGCCAAACACCATGGCAAGGCCGAGTCCCGTACCCTTGCCTTTCTCCTTGGTTGTGAAGAATGGCTCGAACACGCGGTTGACGACTTCGGGCGGCATTCCGTGCCCCGTGTCGCTCACCTCGAGAACGACGTATTCGCCCGGGACGACTTCCGCGTGCTGAGCTGCGTAGGTTTCGTCGAGCGACGTATTGCGGGTTTGAATGACGATCAAGCCGCCGTCAGGCATCGCATCGCGCGCATTGACCGTCAAATTGAGCAAGGCGGACTCGAGCAGAGACGGGTCAATCTGGACGTCCCAAAGGTCATCGCCAAGCTTGAGCTGCACCTCGATACGTTCTCCGATAGCTCTACTGAGCATTTTAACGCTGTCGCGCAACAAGTGATTGACAACCACGCGCTTCGGCTGGAGCGGCTGGCGACGAGAGAATGCCAAGAGACTTTTGGTGAGTTCGCTGCCCTTGAGACTCGCCGATGTCGCAACCTCCACCAATGAGTCTGCCTCGGACCCTTCCGTGACCTCCAATTTCAATAGATCCAAATTGCCGATGACGATCGCCAAGATATTGTTGAAGTCATGGGCGATGCCGCCGGTGAGATTGCCCACCGCCTCCATTTTTTGCGATTGCGTGAGTTGCGCTTGCAGGGCCGCCCTCTCGGCTTCCGCTTTCTTGTTCTCGGTGACATCCTGGTGGGTGACGAGCATCGTGGTCGGCATCCCGTCAGCGCCGCGTTCGACGATAGCAGAACGTCGCCGAACCCACCGCATCTCCCCGGACGGACGGACGATACGGTAATCCCAATGTTCGACGTCAGCGCCGGCGCGGGTACGTGCGATGAACTTGCGGTGTGCCTCGCGATCGTCGGGATGAGTGAGGGACATCACGTATTCGTAGTCGACCAGATCGTTCGATGGCTCAAGGCCGTAGATGCGGAAGTTCTGCGCCGACCACTTTGCTTTTCCCGTCTGAACGTCAACTTCAGCGCTACCGATATTCCCAATCTGTTGCGCGAGAGAAAGATGTTTTTGATTCGTGCGGAGGCGTTCCTGATTTTTGCGCAACTCGCTTTCGGCACGCTTGAGCTGCGTTGTCTCATACATCGTCGCAATGAGACTTACGGGCCGCCCTTCAGAGTCCCGCGTGAACTCGCATTGGCGCATGAACCATCGGACGTCGCCTTCTGACCCCAAAATACGGAATTCGAATGGC
>CAZNZI010000752.1:0-7439 GCA_964577475.1 uncultured Rhodospirillaceae bacterium | reverse complement strand
GAAGAAGGGCAACATCAGGCCGTCGCGCCGCACGGTTCTCAAGGGGGGCGCCGCTCTTGCAGCATCATCGGTGATCGGCGCACCGGCTCTCGTCCGCGCCGCCGAAGTGATCAAGATCGGTCACGTCTCGCCGAAGACCGGTCCGATGGCCGGTTTCGCCGAAGCGCAGGACTGGGTGCTGGCCGATATCAAGAAGCATGTCGGCGAAGGGCTCAAGATCGGCGGCAAGACCTACCAGATCGAGATCATCGCCAAGGACAGCCAGACCGACGAAAGCCGCGCCTCGGAAGTCGCGAACGACCTCATCCTGAAGGACAAGGTCGACATCATCACGGCCTCCAGCGGCTCGATCGATTGCAACCCGGTGGCCAACGCCGCCGAGCTCAACGAAATTCCCTGCGTCACGGCGGACGATCCGTGGGAGTCCTACTACTACGGCCGCGGCGGCACCAAGGAGAAGGGGTTCGAATGGACCTATCACTTCTTTTGGGGTCTCGACCAGGTGCTCTCGGCCTTCATCGGCCTGTGGCAGGCGCAGCAGACCAACAAGGTGGTCGGCACGCTGTTCAACACCGCCCAGGACGACACCTCGTGGCATGACGCCTTCGTGCCCGCGATCAAGAAGGCCGGCTTCACCGTGGTCGATCCCGGCCAGTTCCCGGCTTTCGGCAATGACTTCACGCCGCAGATCACCGCCTTCAAGAAGGGCAATGTCGAGATCATCACCGGCAACCTGTTCACGCCCGACTACGCCACCTTCTCGGCGCAGTGCGCGCAGCAGGGCTACAAGCCGAAGATCGTCACGCTGGGCAAGGCCTTCCTGTTCCCGGCCGATGTCGCTTCCCTGAAGAACCGCGGCGAGAACGTCTGTGCCGAACTTTGGTGGTCGCCCGACTATCCGTTCAAGTCGAGCCTGACCGACATTTCGTCCAAGCAGTTGGCCGCCGACTACGAAGCCGCGACCAAGCGCCACTGGACCGCGCCGATCCCCTTCAAGCACGCCCTGTTCGAAGTGGTGCTCGACGTGCTGAAGCGCAGCAAGGACCCGAAGGACCCGAAGGCAATCCTCGAGGCGATCAAGACCACCAACCTCGACACGATCGTCGGCCATATCCAGTGGCCGGGCCCGGTGAAGAACGTCTGCACCACGCCGGTCGTCGCCGGCCAGTGGCAGAAGCATGGCGACCGTCTCGACATCGAGATTGTCAACAGCGGCGCCTTCCCCGAGATCAAGACGACGTCGAAACTGCTGCCCCTCGCAGCTTGGAGTTGAGGGGGCCCACATCGGGGCTTAAACTGCGGTCGCCTGTCCTCCCTAGGGCGGCCGCAGAACCCCGGGGGAAGTCTGTGGGAACGGTTCTTAGACTCGATAAGGTCTCCAAGAGTTTCGGAGCGGTCGTTGTCGCTTCGGAGCTCGATCTTGTCGTTGGCCAGGGCGAAGCGCTCGGCATACTGGGCCCCAACGGCGCCGGCAAGACGACATTGTTCGGCATCGTCACCGGCACGATTGCACCCGATGGCGGGCGTGTCGAATTCGAGGGCCGCGACGTCACGCGGCTGTCGGCGGTCGAACGGTGCCGCATGGGCATGGCGCGCTCGTTCCAGGTGCCGCAGCCTTTCGGCGGCATGACCGTCTTCGAGAATCTGGTGGTGGCCGCCGCCTTCGCCCGCGACAAGACCGAGCGTGAGGTCTATGAGCTTGCCGCCGTCACGCTGGAAGACTGCGAACTGGCCAACAAAGCCAATAAGCGCGCCGGATCGCTGACCTTGCTCGACCGCAAGCGCCTCGAACTCGCCCGCGCGCTGGCGACGCAACCCAAGCTTCTGCTGCTCGACGAAGTGGCCGGCGGGCTGAGTGAAGTCGAATGCGAAGACCTGGTGGAGCTGATCAAGAAGATCCGCCAGACCGGTGTCACGATCATCTGGATCGAGCACATCGTGCATGCGCTCCTCGCGGTGGTCGATCGCGTGGTGGTTCTGGCCGGCGGCGTGTTCGTCGCCGACGAATTGCCGGGCAAGGTGGTCCATCACCCGCGCGTGGCTGAAATCTATATGGGCATTCCCGCCGATGATTGAGCACGAAGGAATGCACGGGGCCGGGAGCCGCGCATGGCCCTGCTAGAGGTGAAGGCGCTTACGGCCTTCTATCGCGATTTCCAGGCGCTCTATGGCATCTCGATGGCCGTCGATGCCGGGCAGGTCGTTGCGGTGATCGGCGCCAACGGCGCGGGCAAGAGCACATTGCTCAGAAGCATCGCCGGGCTGATCACCGCCGAACCCGGGATGATCACCTTCGACGGGGAATCCATCGGTGGCACGCGGCCGCCCAAGCTGGTGGGCAAGGGCATCGCCTTGGTGCCCGAGGGGCGCCGGCTGTTCTCCTCGCTCAGCGTCATGGAAAACCTGCTGATCGGCGGGCAGTTGGGCCGAAAGGGGCCGTGGAGCCTGGAGCGCGTATTCGAACTCTTCCCCGTTCTGAAAGAGCGCAAGGACCAGCGCAGCACCTCGCTCTCGGGCGGGCAACAGCAGATGGTGGCGATCGGCCGCGCGCTGATGTCGAACCCGCGCCTGCTGCTGTGCGACGAACTGAGCCTGGGTCTCGCGCCCATCGTGGTGAAGGACATCTTCGCACGCCTGCCGTCGATCGTCGCCGAAGGCACCGCCATCGTGATCGTCGAACAGGATGTGATGCAGGCCGTCGGCGCCACCAGCTACGTGTATTGCCTGCAAGAGGGGCGCATCTCGCTCGAAGGCCCGTCCAAGTCGCTGTCGCGGGACCAGCTCAAAGCCGCCTATTTCGGAGTCTGATCGCATGGAATGGGTCAACGGCATCGTGCAGGGCGTTCTTCTTGGCGGTCTCTATGCGCTGTTCGCCGCCGGCCTGTCGCTGATCTTCGGCGTGATGCGGCTGGTCAATATCGCCCATGGCGATCTGATCGTGGTGGCGGCCTATATGGGCTATTTCGCCATCAACCTGCTCGGCTTCGGCCCCTTCACCTCGCTGATCATCGTCATCCCGGCGGTCGCGGTGATCGGCTATGTGCTCCAGCGCGGCCTGCTCAATTTCACGCTCGGCGACGAACTGCCGCCGCTCCTGGTGACCCTGGGCCTTTCGGTGATCATCGAGAACGTGCTTCTGATGTGCTTCACCGCCGACAGCCGCAAGCTGGATGGCGGTTCTCTGGAAGTGGCGAGCTGGAAGCTGCTCGAGGGCCTGCATGTGGGCCTGCTGCCGATCATCCAATTCGTGACCGCGGTCATCATCATCGGCGGGCTGCAATTGCTGTTCTATCGCACCGCCCTCGGCCGCGCCTTCCGCGCGACCTCCGACGATCCCGACGTGGCGCAGTTGATGGGGATCGAGACGCGGCATGTCTTCGCGATCGCCATGGCGCTGTCGCTGGTGGTCGTGGCGGTCGCGGGCATCTTCATCGCCATCCTGAAGAGCTTCAATCCGTTCCTTGGGCCGCTGCTGCTGATCTACGGGTTCGAAGCCATCATCATCGGCGGGTTGGGCAGCCTCTGGGGCACGCTGGCAGGTGGGATCGTGCTGGGCGTTGCCCAGGCCGTGGGCGGTCATATCAATCTCGGCCTGCCGATCATCGCCGGCCATGTGGCGCTGTTCGCGATCCTGCTGATCCGGCCGCAAGGCCTGTTCCCCAAGGTGTCGTGATGGCGCTGTCGGACCGCATCGCCACGCCCTTTACGGTCGCTCACGCCGACCGGTCGAGCCGGGTCGGTATGACAGGGCTTGCCGTCGTCGTGATTGCGCTGATCGCCGCGCCCTATTGGGCCGACCGATCCCAGGCGCGTACCTTGACCGAGGTCTATTCCTACATCGCGCTCGCCAGTCTCTGGAACCTTCTGGCCGGCTATGCCGGCCTGGTATCGATCGGGCAGCAGGCCTTCGTGGGTCTCGGTGGCTACACGTTGTTCCTGACCGCGCTGTGGCTGGGCGTCAATCCGTTGGTGGGCGTGCCGCTGGCCGGCGTTCTCGCCGCCTTCTTCGCGATCCCGATCGTACTGCTGCTGTTCCGCTTGCGCGGTGCTTACTTCACCATCGGTTCCTGGGTTATCGCCGATGTGCTGCAACAGGTTTTCGTGCAGATCGATGCGGTCGGCGGCGGCTCGGGCATCAGCCTGCCGGCCGCGGTGGTCAAGGCGATGGCGGCCACTCGCGATGCGCGCGAACATCTGATCTATTGGACGATCCTGGGCCTGATGCTGATCGTGATCGGGTTGATCGTCGTTCTGCTGCGCGGGCGCTGGGGCCTCGCCTTGCAGGCGATCCGCGACAACGAGATGGCGGCGAAGTCAAACGGCATCGATGTCAACCGGGCACGGCTGGTGGTGTTCGTTCTGGGTGCCTTCGGCACCGCGATGATCGGCTCGATGATCTTTCTCCAGCGCCTGACGATCACGCCCGATTCCGGCTTCAGCCTGAGCGACTGGACCGTCAATGTCATCTTCATCACGGTGATCGGCGGTATCGGCCGGGTCGAGGGGCCGATCATCGGCACCATCATCTATATGCTGCTGCGCGATTTCCTGGCCGATCTCGGCAGCATCTATCTGATCATCCTGGGTGTGGTCGGCATCGTCGTCATGCTGAAAGCGCCGAAGGGGCTCTGGGGCTTTGTTGCCGACCGCTACGGCCTCCAGGTCTTCCCGCTCTCGCGCCGTCTGATCTATACAGCGGCACGCGCCAAGGGCTGACGGCTCATACCTCGAAGATTTTCTTCTCGGTCTTGTGCAGGCAGTCACCAGGACCGGCCGGGCCGATCAGGTAATTGTCGCAGATCACCGCGAACATCGTCGGCGTGTCATAGCCGGGATGGACCGAGAAGCACATGCCCTCCGCGATCGCCATCGTCTCGTCGGCGCGGATCAGCGGCCGCTCCACCATGTCGTAACCCTGGCCGTGACTGTAGACGCGCAATTCGGCCGGCAGGCCGCGTTCGACCATATAGGCGTCGTGGCCGGCGGCCACGTCGCGGCAGAGTGTGCCCGGCTTCATCCGCTTGAGCGCCGCCTCCTGCGCAGCCTTGACCACGGCGAACCCGTCCAACAGCTCGTTCGACGCGCGGCCCAGCACGATGGTACGCGCGATCTCGGTGTAAAACCCGCCCGGGCCGTTGACCTCGATCAAGAGCGGCAGATGATCGCCTTTTTCCAGCGTGCGGCCTTGCAGATGCCGCCCGGCGAATCCCGCGAAACGCCCGACCGGGGCTGAGAAACCGAGGAAGATGCCTTGCTCGCTGCCGAGAATCTGTCCTTCGCGCCAGGCCAGCGCGGTGACATCCACATCGCGCATGCCGGGCTTGATCGCGGCCAGAACTTTCCCGAACACCGCATCCTGCAGCGCTGCGGCCTGGCGGATCAGCGCCTGCTCTTCGGGACTTTTGACGGCCTTGATCGGATCGACAAGATCGTCGGCCTCGACGAACGCCGCGCCGCCCAGCGCTGTTTCGATCGACTGTCGGAACGCATGGGGCAGGAACCCGCCGCCAATCCAGCCGATCTTGCGATAGCCGCGCCGCTTCAACTCGCCCGCCACCAGCCGCGCATCGTCGCCCTTCGTATAGGCGATCGACGTGAAGGAGGGACTGAACACCATCTCGCCGACGCCGCGATGGACGGGATCGGTGCCGCCCATCATCTTCTTGTGCCCGGCCGGACCCATCTCGACCACCGTCATCGGCCCATCGGCATGGAAGATGAGCGAGCGCGGATAGCCGTTATTGGCAGGAATATCCGTGAACCACTTCACAGAACCGCCCAGCCAATCGTTGGTGTTCTGCAGCACCAGTGCTTCGATGCCCTGATCTTTCATGGTGGCACGCACGGCGGTCCAGCGGCGATTCAATTCCGCGTCGGAAATGCGGACGGGAATACGGTCGACGGCGGTCATGGATGATCCTTTCTACCGCTGCACGATGTTGCGCAGCTTGCCGGTCTCGCCGGCAATGAAGTGACTCATGTTCTCGATCACCAGCGGTAGCACCTGCTGGGCATAGACATCGCTCATTCCTCCGACGCGGGGGGTCACGATGACATTGTCCATCCGCCAGAGTGGACTCTCGGTGGGCAGGGGTTCGCTGGCGAAGACGTCGAGCCCGGCCCCGGCGATGCATTTCTCGGCCAGCGCCGCGATCAGCGCCGGCTCGTCCACCACATTGCCGCGGGCCAGATTGATCACGATCGCGCGCGACGGCAGTGCCGCCAGCAGCCGCGCATCGACCATGTGGTGAGTCTCGGGCGAATGGGGGACCAGAATAATGAAAAAGTCGGCCTCGGCCGCCGCTTCCAACATCTTCGCGCGTGGCACGATGGAATCAAATCCGTCGGCTTGTTTGCGATGATCGCTGATGCCGAGCACGCGCATGCCGAAGGCCTGGCAACGCCGGGCCAGGTCTTCGCTGATCGCACCGACGCCCAGCAACACGGCTGTCTTGCCCAGCAGCAGTCGCTGCGGCCAGCGCTCCCACTGCGCCTTCGCCTGGTTGCCCATCATCCGGCGGAAATCGCGCAGCAGGGCGATCATGTAGAGGAACGCCATCTCGGACATCTGCGGCCCATGGATGCCGCGACCCGAAGTGATGATTACGTCGCGCGGCAGGCCCGGCTGTGCGGTCAGGCTTTCGGTGCCGGTGGTCAGCGCCTGCACCCAGCGCAGCTTGGGCATAGTGCTCAGCAATGTGGCGGGCAGTTCATGGGCGAGCCCGATGGCCACCTGCGCCTGCGCGCAAACCGCGAGCGCGTCGGGCAAGCTCGTCGTCGCGTGAATGGTCAAGGCGGGGAAACGTGCCGCCAAGGCGTCGCGATAGATCGCGGCCTCCTTCTCGAGGATCAGCACTTCAACCATCATATGTCCCGATCGTTTAGGCCGGCGCGGCCAGTATCGCCCAAGCCCGTGATTCCGGCCCATTCGGACTGGGTTTCCGACCATAACGGCCGGTTATAACCTTGCGTGGGCTTGGCATTGGCTCAAGTTTGCGCCCGGCTCGAATCTACGCTCCAATATTGCGCCAGAGCCGAGGGCGCATGTGGGAGGAAATGAGGTTGGGGCCAGACGACAGCCGACACGATTCAACTGAAACGATGACCGGCGCCCAGGCGCTGGTGCGCGGATTGAAGGCGCATGGCGTGAAGACCATCTTCGGCCTGCCAGGCCTCCAGCTCGATCACGTGTTCGACGCGCTTTACGACGAGCGTGACGTGATCAACATCATCCACACGCGGCACGAACAGGGCACGGCCTATATGGCCTTCGGCTATGCGCAGGCGACCGGCCAGGTGGGAACGTGCCTGGTCGTGCCCGGCCCGGGCGTGCTCAACGCCACCGCCGCGCTCTCGACTGCCTATGCGTGCAATTCGCCCGTTCTGTGCGTGACCGGCCAAATCCCGTCGCGCTTCATCGACAGTGGCCTCGGCTTCCT
>CAZNZI010000751.1:0-5682 GCA_964577475.1 uncultured Rhodospirillaceae bacterium | reverse complement strand
TGCGGCGGTGGCCGCGGCCACGGTCGCCAATGCGGCGATGGCGGTCAGAGTGAATTTGGCAAATTTCATCATGTCCTCCGTTGGATGCACACTTTCAAACACCGAGAAATTCGTTGAGCATGGCGCGCTTGGCGGGCAGCTCGGCGGTATCGAAGCTTTCCACCATGCGGCCGTGCTCCATCACATAGAACCGGTCGGCCAAGGGCGCCGCGAAGGCGAAGTTCTGCTCGACCATCACGATCGTATAGCCCTTCTCGCGCAGGGTGCGGATCATCTTGGCCAATGCCTGCACGATCACAGGTGCAAGGCCTTCGGAAATCTCGTCGAGCAGCAGGAGTTGCGCGCCGGTGCGCAGGATGCGGGCCACGGCCAGCATCTGCTGCTCGCCGCCCGAAAGCCGCGTGCCCTGGCTCGCGCGCCGCTCCTTGAGATTGGGGAACATCGCGTAGAGTTCGTCTTCGTTCATGCCGCCCTCGGCGATCTTGGGCGGCAGAAGGAGATTCTCTTCTGCCGACAGGCTCGAGAAGATGCCGCGTTCCTCGGGGCAATAGCCGATGCCGAGATGGGCGATGCGGTGCGGCGGCAGCGCGATCGCTTCCTTGCCGTTGATCTTGACCGATCCGGTGCGCCGGCCGACCAGGCCGAGAATGGCCTTGAGCGTCGTCGTGCGTCCCGCGCCGTTGCGGCCGAGAAGCGTCACCACCTCGCCCTTGTTCACGGTGAAATCCACGCCATGCAGGATGTGCGATTCGCCGTAGAAGGCATTCAGACCGGCGACACGCAGGATTTCCGCCCGGCTCATCAATGCGCGCCCTGCAACTCGCCGGTGGTGGTGCCCATATAGGCCTCCATCACTTGCGGGTTTTTCGAGACGACACTGTAAGGCCCCTCGGCGATCACCTGGCCGCGCTGCAGCACGCTGATCGTGTCGGCGATCGTCGAGACCACGTTCATATTGTGCTCGACCATCAGCACGGTGCGGTTGGCGGCTGCCTTCTTGATCAGGGTGGTGATGCGGCTGACGTCTTCATGGCCCATGCCCTGGGTCGGTTCGTCGAGCAGCATCAATTCGGGGTCCATGGCGAGCGTGGTGGCGATTTCGAGCGCGCGCTTGCGGCCATAGGGCAGCGACACGGTGGGCGAGGCGGCGAAGGCACCGAGATCGACCTCCTCCAGCAATTCCATGGCGCGGGCATTGAGCACGTTGAGGCTCGATTCGGGTTTCCAGAAATGCAGCGAGGTGCCGAGCTTCCTCTGCAACGCGACGCGCACATTCTCGAGTACCGAGAGGTGCTGGAACACCGCCGAGATCTGGAACGAACGGACCATGCCGCGCCGCGCCGTTGTGTGCGGCCGTTCGAGGGTGATGTCCTCGCCCTTGTAGAGAATCTGTCCGCGCGTCGGAAGCAGGAACTTGGTCAGCAGGTTGAAGAAGGTCGTCTTGCCGGCACCGTTGGGGCCGATCAGGGCGTGGATTTCCCCACGTCGGACCTTGAAGTCGACGTTGCTGACTGCGACGAAACCCGCGAACTCTTTGGTCAGGCCTCGCGTTTCGATGATGATGTCGTCGGCCATAGCAGATCGCCGCGCGCGGCCCGTTGCTCCCGGATTTGCATATCTTTTGCGCGGATTATGGGACTGTATCCAATGGGCCGCAATGCGATCTTGCCGTTCCTCCTGGTCTTTCAGGGATTCGTCAGCGCTTGCTCAATAAATGGTCAGTAAGGGCATAAGAGAGAATGCAATTTCTCTGTTCGGGCAGGGCCCCTTCTTTAGAGCGGGTTCAAAGAAGCGGGGCGCTGCCCCCGTTTTGTCTTCACGCCGCGTTCATCGGCATCGGTCCGATATAGCGGGATTGGGGGCGGATCAGCCGGCCGCCGATTTCCTGTTCGCGGGCATGGGCGATCCATCCGGCGGTGCGCGCCGCGCCGAACAGAGGCGTGAATCCGGCGCGCGGAATGCCCAGCGCCTCCAGCAGCAGCGCCGTGTAGTACTCGACATTGGTCTCGAGCGGCCGGTGTGCCTTGCGGGCATGGAGCGCGCACAGCGCCGCGGCCTCGACCGTTTCGGCGAGCCTGATGCGCGCCGACCGGTCGCGCAGCCGGGCGACGGCCGCCTTCAGCACATCGGCCCGCGGATCGCGGACGCGATAGATGCGGTGGCCGAACCCCATCAGCCTTTCTCCGCGATCAAGCGCCGCGCCGATCCAGGTCTCGGCGTTCGCCGCCGTGCCGATCGCATCGAGCATGTCGAGCACCGGACCCGGCGCGCCGCCATGCAACGGACCTTTCAAGGCGCACAGTCCCGCAACGACGGAAGAGGGCAGACCCGCGGCCGTCGACGCAACGACACGCGCGGCGAAGGTGGAGGCGTTGAGCCCATGATCCATGACGGTGACAAGATAGGTCTCAAGTCCCTTCGCTTCGGCCGCATCGCCTGGCGTGCCGCGGATCATGCGCAGCAGGTCCGCCGCGTGGGGCGCCGATGCGTCGGGCGGCACGTGGGTCTCGCCGCGCTCCGCGCGGATCGCCAATGCCGCCGCGACACCGGCAGCGCCCAGCAGCATTGCCGGCTGGGCCAGCGCATCGGTGTCGGCGATCGCCGCGAGCAGGGTGCGCATCGCTTCGGTGGCGGTCAGGCCCGCGAGGCTCCGCATCATCGGCGCGAGCCGGGCGAAGGCGAGCACGCGCCCCTGGCCGATGCCGCCGCGCAGATCGTCGACCGGTGCGAGATCGCGCCACAGCAGGGCCACGGCGTCTTCGAAGCTGGCCTGCCCGGCCAGCGCCTCGAGATCGTGGCCGCGGATGATCAGCCGGCCGGCGTCGCCATCCACATGGCTCAGCACCGTCTCTGCCGCCACCACGCCGTCCAATCCTGCCGCCTGGGCCACCATTTCGACCTCCATTCCTCATCTGACGGACTGAAACTGGTCCCGGCTTGCCGGGCGGTCAATCTTGAATCAATATATCAACATATGGAGGGCACGACCGACATTCCGGCCGGATTGATCGATGCCGGCGAAGCGACGGCTCGGCTCGGCATCAGCCGCGCCAGCCTCTATGCCTATGTCAGCCGCGGCCTGATCCGCTCGGTGGTGAAGCCCGGCGAACCCCGCGCCCATCTCTATGCCGCCGCCGACATCGCGACGCTGGCCCGCCGCAAGACGCGCATGCGCCGCCCGGCCGCGGCTGCCGCCACCGCGCTCGACTGGGGCTTGCCCGTATTGGAAACGCGGATCGCGCGGATCGAAAGCGGCCGGCTTTCCTATCGCGGCACCGATGCGATCGAACTGGCCGCGACGCAAAGTTTCGAGTTGGTCTGCCGCCGGCTCTGGGACACGGGCCGCGCCGATCCGTTCAAAGGCGTGACGTTCAAGCCCGAAGCCGTGCCCGGCTGGGCGAAGATGGTGGCCGCGACGAAAGATTGGCCGGCGACCGATCGCGCGCTGGCGCTGTTGCCGCTGACCTTGAGTCCCGGCGAATCGGGTGGCGGTACGACTGCGCGCGATGCGGCGCGCCTCCTGCTGGCGATCGCCACGGCCGCCATTGGCCAGATGCTCGATCATCGCCTGCCATTGCATCGTGCCATTGCCAAGGCCTGGGGTCGGCCCGGTGCCGCCGATGCGATCCGCCGCGCGCTGGTGCTTTGTGCCGATCACGAGTTGAACGTGTCGACCTTTGCCGTGCGCGTGGTGGCCTCGACCGGAACGTCCCTGACCGCCGCGTTGATCGCGGGCCTGGCGGCGTTGAGCGGACCGCGCCACGGCGGCGCCACCGCGCGGGTGTCGGCCTTTGTGGATTCGGTGCGCGGCGCGGGGGATGTCGAGGCCGTCCTGCGCGCCCGGATCAAGCGTGGCCAGACGGTTCCCTGCCTCGGCCACCCGCTCTATCCCGATGGCGATCCGCGCGCCGCGGCGCTGCTGCCCCATATCGGTGCGGCGCGCGACTTCCGCCGCGCCCTGTCGGCGATCGAAACGGTCACCGGACAGCGTCCGTCGATCGACATGGCGCTGGCCGGTCTCGAAACCGGCCGCAACCTGCCGCCGGGTGCCGCGCTCGGGCTGTTCGCGATCGGCCGCGCGGCGGGCTGGATCGCCCATGCTTTCGAGCAGCGGGCCAGCCGCAACCTGATCCGCCCGCGCGCCCGCTTCGTCGCCGACGGACCACCGCCCGAAGCGTCCTGAACGGCTTACCGGAATCGCTTGAGACGACCGGCGAAACGTGGCAAAGCCTAGGGCCTTCGACGGTGGGCCTGTAGCTCAATTGGTTAGAGCCGGCCGCTCATAACGGTCTGGTTGCAGGTTCAAGTCCTGCCGGGCCCACCAAGCAATCCAGTCGCTAACCGATAACCAGACTGTGAATGGCGAGAAAGCCCGCATTTGGCGGGCTTTTTCCCTATTCGCGGTGGGCTGGAGACTGAACCGGAGACGGATTGAGGGGCAAATCGGCTGGTTTTCTCCGGGGGCCGATTTGGGTCACCAGACTGTCAGAGTCGATTTGGCGCTAGACGATCGGGTTGTAAGCTCATGTGCCGGTTCGATCTGTGAAGATGTGTCCGAGCGTCAGCCATAAAGAAAGGGCGGCCGAAGCCGCCCTTTCCCCGAACGACACAACTTTCCAGAGGGGTCTAGAAGTTGACAGTCGTCGACAGAACCGAGAACCAGCCGTTGTTCTTGCCGCTGCTGGTCGATGCCGCATTCGTGTCGATCTTGTAATCGACCAGTGCGTTTTCGAGAGCGACGGAAATGCCCGGGCCCAAGGTGTATTGGAAGGAAACCCCGTAGTAGTGATCGGTCTCCTGGCCCGTCGTGTCGAGAGTCAGATTGTTGTTGTCAGACTTTGCCGTGAAGTAGCTCGCGGCGATGCCCCACGGACCCGTCGTATAGCTGGCGCCCACGTCCCAGGTGATGCCCTGGGCCAAAGCGGTCTTAAGGTTGTAGGATGCCTGAGCTCCGGTGGCACCGCTGACTTCACGATCGGCAATTGCGCCACCGACGGCGAAGCCATTGGAACTTACCGATAGCCCACCCTGATAGCCGTTGACGGTGCCGCCCTGACCGGCGGCCGGCGCATTGGCGGCAGGCGTTGTGACCTGGGCCTGGCCGTTGAATTGCTCATTGGTGTAGGCCACCTGCGCTTTGATCTTGGCTGCGCCAAAATCGCCGCCATAGGTCAGAGCGTAAGAACTGGAGTCGCCGCCCCAGTTGTTGGCCGTAGTCCCTCCCGTCGCCACTGAACCGAAGTCCTGGCTCGCCATATTCGGCGTGAAGCTGACGGTGCCCTGGAAACCGGCGACGTTCGGCGTCGAATAGACGACCTTATTGGCCCAGTAATCATCGAACACGGTGGTCACGCCGCTGCCGGCGACCAGGTTGTCGCCGGTCGGTCCGAGTACCCAGCCGGCCCACCGGCCCCAGGTCAGGCCGCCGACGCCGAAGGACGGACCGTCGATCGAAGTCGCCATCGCCGCGTTGGGTTGCCAGCCGATATTGATCGACCCGAAGCCGCCCGAGAACGTGACGATATTGGTCTCTGCGGCGCCGGTCTGATCGAAGTACGAGGTTTGGTTGAGCCCGCCGCTGGCGGTGTTCAAGTGAGCCTGCGATCCTTCGATGCCCGGCGACGCATTCATCGAGAACGACACGCCGACGGTGATGCCGTTATCGAGCTTCGTGCTGCCGTT
>CAZNZI010000750.1:0-4813 GCA_964577475.1 uncultured Rhodospirillaceae bacterium | reverse complement strand
TGGTGGTGATGGGCATGGTCCCCACCGGCATCGGCCGATTGGTGCCCCTGCTTGGCATAGGTGGCAGCGACCTGAGTCGCATCGAGCGTATCGCCACCGGCGATCTCATGCGGCCGAATCTCGTCGGTCTCATAAGCCTGCGCGTCAATCCAGCGTTCCAGATCGGGCCGGCCCGATTCGGCATCGAAGATGCCCAGACCGAAGAGCTGCGCCGGATCGAGCTTGCCCTTCACCGCCTCGATGATCGGTGCAGCGGGGTTGAGCTTGCGCACCTCGGTGCGCAATTGCGCCATCGCCAGACGTTCCTTGGCATTGGTCATGTCCGACTTGGTCAGCACGATACGGTCGGCCACGGCGACCTGGCGCACCGATTCGGGAAAGTTGGCAAGCGAGGTGAGCCCATTGATCGCATCAAGCGTGGTGACGATGCCATCGAGCGCGTAGTTGTTCCGCACCATCGGGTTGGTGAGGATGATCTGCAGCACCGGCCCCGGGTCGGCGATGCCGGTGGTTTCGATGATCACGCGGTTGAATTTCGGGACCGTGCCCGCCTGCCGCTGGATGGTGAGATCGCGAAAGGTGTCGATCAGCTCACCCTTCACCGAGCAGCAGAGGCAGCCATTGGCGAGCTGTACCACGTTCTCGGAACTGCCCATCATCAGATCGGCATCGACGCCGACTTCGCCGAACTCATTGACGATGACCACGGCGTCGGTCAGCGCCGGGTCCTTGAGCAGGGCGTTGAGCAGCGTCGTCTTGCCCGACCCAAGGAACCCGGTGATCAGCGTGACCCAAATAGGCATTGGGTCCTCAATAGACCTCGCAGCCTGGCAGGCCGCAGGAGATCAGATGGTCGCTCGGGAAATTGGTGATGATCTCGCAGCCATCTTTGGTGACCACCACTTCTTCTTCGATGCGCGCGGCGCCCGAACCGTCGGCCGCGCCCTTCCAGCACTCGACCGCGAACACCATGCCTTCCTTCAGCTTGGTCTTCGAGCCCATGTACCGCCGCGAAATGATCGGGCGTTCCCAGAGCGACAGGCCAATGCCATGGCCGAACTGGAGCAGGAAGGCTTCGTCTTCATTGCGATAACCGAACTCTTCGGCGCGCGGCCAGACATTGGCGACGTCGTCGAGCGTGGCACCCGGCTTGATCGCATCGATCGCCGCGTTCACCCACTGCGAGCAAATCTCATAGGCTTCCATCTGCGCCTTGTTCGGCTTGCCGCAGATGAAGGTCCGGTAGTAGCACGTATGGTAGCCGTTATAGGAGTGCATGATGTCGAGGAAGATCATGTCGCCCGGCTGGATGATGCGGTCGGAGAAGGTGTGCGAATGCGGTGCGCCGCGCGGACCGGCCACCGAGTTCACGCATTCGACACGCTCCGACCCCATTGAGTAAAGGCGTTCGTTAGCGATCGCGACCAGATCGCTCTCCCGCGCACCCGGCTTGATCGCCTTGGCGATATCCATATAGGTCGCGTCGACCATGCCGGCTGCCACTTTGAGCAGCTCGATCTCGTCGGGCGTCTTGATCTCGCGCGCGTCGAGCATCGCCTGCTGGCCGTCGACGATCTCGATGCCTTCGGCTTCGAGGGCGCGCAGCATGGGCAGTTCCATCAGGTCGATACCGAGCGGCTTCTTGTCGATGCCGAGATCGACCATCTTGCTCTTGATCTGCTTGGCGAAGACATTCTCGATGCCGAAGCCGGGCGGAAGAGCGCCCTGCAGCGTCGATACCGGCGCGCCGAGATTGTTGTCGATCCAGGGAGAGCTTTTGCGCTTGGCCGGCGGCGCCGGATCCCACAGATACACGGGCCCCTCGGCCGGGCAGATCGCATAGCGGTCAAATTTGTCGCGCGACCACTCGCCGATATGGGTGCCGGTGGTGTAGCGGATGTTGTCCATGGTGAAGCACAGCACGCCGCCGAGCCCCGCGGCTTTGATCGCGGCCTGGGCTTTCTGGGCGCGCTCTTCGCGCAGGCGGGGGTAATTGATCCCGGCTTCCCAGTCCTTGGCCATCGTGCCCCAAGTGGCCGTTTTATGGGGGCGGTTGTAATGCATGCTGTCCCTCCGGAAAGGCGTCGGTGTTTATATCAAATCGTGTTGCAAGGCGCAGCCTTCAGGCCACCGCCTCCATCTTGCCGCTCTTGGCGGATTTGAAGATCGCTTCCATCACGGCGATGTTTCGCTGCAATTCTTCGCCGGTGATCGGATAGGCGGCCTTGCCCTCACAGGCGGCGGCGAAGGCTTCGAGATTGGCGCGCACGGCTTCGGTGGGCTTCACCTCGGTCATGGTCGGCTCGCCGCCCTTCTTGCAGCGCGTGACGATCCAGCCCTGCGGATTTTCCACATGGGCCTTGTCGCGGATTTCCATCCAGCCGTCGCGGCCGAACACCGCGATACGCGAGATGAAAGGCGTGGCCATCATCGTTGAGACGTAAGCTGTCGCCCCGCTCTTGTACCGGACCAGCGCGCAACTCGTGTCGCCGTTTGTGATGTTGCTGGCCAGAGTCGCGCTGGCAACGGAGACGTCTTGCGCGGGGCCGAACAATGCCGTGGCGATATCGAGGAGATGGATGCCGGTCGCGGTCATGCCGCCCGCGGGCGCATGCTCGGACGAGAGGCGCCAGTTGCCGGCGGCGAGCGCCGTGAACTTGTCGTGGCTGAAATTGCCTTCGAGTTGCATCAGCGTGCCGAACACGCCGGCACGCGCATCGCGCATCAATTCGACGACTGGCGGCTCGAAGCGGCGTTCGTGGCCCATGCCCAGCACCAGCTTCTTCTCGGCACAACGCTTGACGCTGAGCGCCGCACCGGCGGCCGTGAGCGAAAGCGGCTTTTCGCAAAACACATGTTTGCCGGCTGCGACTGCCTTTTCGATCTGCGCGTCGTGCATCGTATGGGGCGTCGCCAGGATGACGGCCTGGACAGACTTGTCGGCCAGCGCCGCGTCGAAATCGCCCGAAACGGGGAAGCCGGGATTGAACCCCTCCAACGCCGCGGCATTTGGCTCGACGCCACGCACGATCTTGAGCGCTGAACTGCCCGCGATCACCTGGGACAGTTTCTTGCCCCACCAGCCGAGGCCGACAATGGCGGCTGAAATCATCCGTTTCGCTCCCCGATCTTCCTTCTGTGCAAACGACCGTACGCCCTCCTCGACGGAAGGCGTACGGCGTTTATGGGCTGACGCCCATGCAGGAAGAGATAGCAAAGCCTATGCCATCGCCCCGCTGCGGCACGGCAGGCTTAGTCCAGCGGAATACGGCTCTTATTGGCCGCCATCCACGTCGCGAATGTGGTCAAACCGGGCACCAGCGCCCGCGTCGCTTCGACGCTGCGCATGGCGCTGAACGGCTTCTCGAACTCGTCGTAGATCTGGAACATGTTGCCGACATCGTCCGCGCCCGGAAACCCGAAGCTGCGGAAGGTGGCGGCCGACACTTTGTTATAGGCGATGTCGAAGCCCAACGCCTTGCCGGCGATCTTGGCCATCTCGTCGAGGGTCAGATGTTCGCCCGCGACGCCGACGGTCTTGCCGATGAATTCCTTGCCCTTCTTGAAGATGGCATAGGCGGCCTTGCCGATATCCTCGGCGGCGATGCCGCAGAGCTTGGCGTTGCCCATCGGATAGGTCATCGCGAACTTGCCGTCGGGTCCCTTCTTCGGCCCCAGGCCGAAATAGATCAGGTTCTCCCAATAGAAGGTGGTGAGGAAGAATGTCGTTGGGACACCGGCATCCTTGAAGAGCTTGTCAGCCTCGGCCTTGGCGTCGAAATGCGCGACCTTGTACTTGCCCTGGAGCGTCGGCATGCGGTTGTCCGAGAGCGGCACCCATTTGCGCGTGTCTTCGAAGGTCGACCAAATCGCGTGCTGGATGCCCGCCGCCTTTGCCGCCCTCGCGATATTGCCGGCCTGCACATATTCCTTCTCGCCCGAGAAGTGCTCCCAGAAATTGGTGACGGCATAGACGCCATAGGCGCCAGCAAAAGCTTTCTCCAGACTCTTCTCGTCATCGAGATCGGCGGCGACAACTTGCGCGCCGGCCGCGGCCAGCGCCTTCGCCTTCTCGGAATCCGTCTTGCGGGTGATCGCCCGCAGCGCGAAGCCGCCCGACGGGTCGGCCAGAATTGCCCGTGCCAATCCACCGCCCTGCGCTCCGGTGGCACCCAAAACCGCAATGATCTTCTTGTCGGCCATGGCTCACTCCTCCCCGGTTGAGATGATCTCTTATGGATCACTCGATCGTAACTGCTGTAAGCACGATTCGCGCCGGATGCAAGCCATCCTCGTGTGCCGATGAGCGGACAAAAATGCGACGATGTGCACTGTTCCGTTCTGACACAACTGTCGGCATCGATTCGGGCAGAGACCCTGCCACACCCTACCGTTTTTGCTTGGCCGCCAAGCGGTCGAGGGCCGGCGCGAGCTGGGCCGGTTCGGTCACCGGCAGCGAGCAGATGTTCTGGCTGCAGGCATAGGCGGCGACAGCCGGCTCGTTGGGGAATTCGATCTCGTTGTTGGGCAGCGGCCCGTCCCGGCGGTCCCATTGGTCGACGCGCTTATAGTCGGCGGGATAGGCGAGCGCCGCGGCCGCGAGCCTGGCCACGAGCGGATCGTCCTTCGCACCGACCACCGTGACATGGACCGGCTCGCGCGACAGTTCGCGGTCGAGCGCGAGCGCGCCCGGCAGCAGATTGAGGATCGCCGGCACCTGGGGCGAAATCAGATAGCCGAGAATTTTCTCGGCCGCCCCGCGGTAGCGCTGATCGCCCGCCACATAGAACAACCGGTTGAGGAAGCGGGCGGC
>CAZNZI010000749.1:0-6391 GCA_964577475.1 uncultured Rhodospirillaceae bacterium | reverse complement strand
TTGGCTCAGGGCATGAAGCTGGTCTCCGCCTGGGAGATGGGCGCCTATGACGTGTTCGACTTCGCCTTCCGCAAGGGCGAGGCGCCGAAGGATCTGTCGGGCCTGAAGGGCAAGACGATCGCGCTGGGCAGCGCGGGCTGGCAGGCGATCTGCGATCCCATGTTCGCCTCGCAGGGCATTGATCCGAAGAGCATCAAATACGTGGAAGCCGGCCAGACCTGGGGCCCCGCCGTCGCGCAGAAAAAGGCCGACGCCGCGCTCTCCTGGGAGGGTCTGCGCGCGCAGTGGAAGGGCCAAGGGCTCGAATTCGATTACCTGGTCGGCCACAACTTCTCGAAGCTGCCCGCCAACTCATTCGTCATGCGCAAGTCCGACTTCGAAGATGCGTCGAAGAAGGACCTCTACACGAAGTATCTCCGCGGTTGGGCGATGGGCCTCGAATTCGGTCACGTCAACCCGAAAGCGGCTACGGCGATCGTGATGGAACAGTTCCCGGGCCTCGCCGGCCAGATGAAGCCACCGGTTGCGGTGGAATCGATGATGCAGCTCGCCAACGTCTTCCGTGGCAACATGGACGCGCGCAAGGGCTGGGGCTGGCACGACGAAGCCAGCTGGTCGCTGTTCTTCAAGACCATCAAGGAAATCGGCCAGACCACGGAAGACATCAAGTTCGCCGATGTCTGCAAGAACGACTATGTCGCCGGCGCCAACGACTTCGACAAGGCCAAGGTCAAGGCCGATGCCGAAGGCTACAAGGTTCCGGACGACTACAAGAGCATCGACGTCGAAGCGATCCGCAAGACTCTCTAAGTCCGAGCGGTTCCAGGTGTATGCGGGAGAGGAGGCTTGCCCTCCTCTCCCGTTCTGCTTGAGGATGGGATCATGAAGCGGTTTGAAGGAAAGACGGCCATCGTCACCGGTGGCGGCGGATCGATCGGCAGCGCGACGGTGCGCCGCCTGGTCTCGGAAGGCTGCGCGGTTACCGTGATGGACCTGAAGGGCGACAACGCTGTTCAGGTCGCCGATGAGATCAAGAAAGGCGGCGGCAAGGCGATCGCCGCGGCGGGCGATATTCTTTCGGAATCCGACATCGCCCGCGTTCTGGCCACGACCGAGAAAGAACTCGGACCGCTCGACATCCTGGTCAACAATGCCGGCGGCGCGTTCAAAGCGACCGTCGTCGAGACCACACCCGACGACTGGGACAAGGAACTCAACCTGACTCTGAAGGGCGCGTTCATGATGACGCGCGCCGTTCTGCCCGCGATGATGCAGCGGCATAAGGGTGTCATCGTCAATGTCGGCTCGGTCAACGGACTCAAATATTTCGGCAACCCAGCCTACAGCGCCGGCAAGGCCGGCCTGCTCAACCTCACCCAGTCGCTGGCCACCGAACACGGCAAGGACGGTATCCGCGCCGTCATGGTGAGCCCCGGCACGATCCGCACCAATGCGGCCAGCTGGACCGAGCGGCAGAAGAAGGACCCGAACGTCTTCAAGACGCTTGCAAAGTGGTATCCCGTCGGCCGCGTCGGCCTGCCCGACGATATCGCTGCGGCAGTCGCCTATCTCGCCTCGGACGATGCGTCCTTTGTGAGCGGGACCAATCTCGTGGTCGACGGCGGTCTCACGGCGGGCGTCGGCCCGATGGTCGACGAGTTGTTGCTCGAGCGCAAAAAATAAGCCGCGGCCGAGAAGGCCGTTCAGGGAGGGGTATCATGGCTCAGTCGGACGATCTCGCTTATATGAGTGCTTCCGAGATGGCGCTGCGCATCCGCCGCCGCGATCTGTCTCCTGTTGAAGCGGTCGAAGCCGCCATCACGCGCATCGAGAAGCGCAACCCCTCGCTCAATGCGTTCATCTTCAAGGGCTTCGATGACGCGCGCAAGGAAGCGAAGAAGGCCGAGAAAGCGGTGATGAGCGGCGATTCGCTGGGCGTGCTGCACGGCGTTCCCACCGCGATCAAGGATCTGTTCGACTTCAAGCCCGGCTGGCCGTTCACCTTCGGCGGCATACGCGCCATGAAGGACTGCGTCGCCCATTGGCACTGCCCCTTCTGCGAGCGGATCGAAAAGGCCGGCGCGATCGTGCTGGGCAAAACCAACAGCCCGACGATGGGCCTGCGCGGCGCGACCGACAATTACCTCTTCGGTCCGTCGCGCAATCCGTTTAACACGCAAAAGAACACGGGCGGTTCATCGGGCGGAAGCGCCGCTGCGGTCGCCGATGGTCTGGTGCCCTTCGCCGAGGGCACCGATGCCGGCGGTTCGATCCGCATTCCTGCCGCGTGGTGTGGCGTTGTTGGATTGCAGGCGTCACCCAGCCGCGTACCGGTCGTGATCCGGCCGAATGCTTTCGGCGGCACTGTGCCTTTCGTCTACGAAGGTCCGATCAGCCGCACGGTGGAAGACGCGGCCCTCGCTCTACAGGCGCTGTCCGGCTACGACCCGCGCGATCCCAACAGTTTCGAGACGGACGAAGACTTCCTGGCGGCAACACGCCGTTCGATCAAAGGCTGGAAGATCGCCTACAGTCCCGACCTCGATGTCTATCAGGTCGAGCCTGAAGTCCGCGCGACCATCGACAAGGCCGTCGAGGCCTTCGCCGAAGCCGGTGCTACGGTCGAGCGCGTCAAGCTCGGCATCAAGCGGACCCAGATGGAACTATCGGACACCTGGAATCGCTTGATGCAACCGCTCAACCTGGGGGGTCTCGAAGGTATGAAAGCGGCGGGCATCGATCTGCTCGGCAAACATCGCGACGACTTTCCACCTGAATACCTGCACTGGATCGGTGTCGGACAGAAGATGAGCGCGATGGACCTGGTCGCTGACCAAATGATCCGTACCGAGGTCTATGACGCCGTCCAGGGTGTCGTCGACAAGTACGACGTATTGGTCACCCCCACCCTCGCCTGCATGCCGGTCGACAACCTGACCAACGGCGAGACGCGCGGCCCGACCTCGATCAACGGCCAGCCCGTCGATCCGCTGATCGGCTGGTGCATGACCTTCATCACCAATTTCAGCGGACATCCGTCGATTTCGGTGCCGGCCGGTCTCAGCAATGGTCTGCCGGTCGGGATGCAGATCATCGGCCGCAACCGCGCCGACAGCGATGTATTGGCCGCTGCAGCCACCTTCGAGCGGCTGCGGCCCTGGCAGGACAGCTACAAGATTTGCCGCGACCGTAAGCTTTAGGCGGCGACGCGCCCTTTCAGAAGACGGCCGGCGCGACTGCCGACGCCGTTGGCCGGCGTATAGCTGACGACGCCGTTGACGATCACGGTGTCGATGCCCTTGGCCGGCGTGATCGGCTTGGCGAAGGTCGCCGTGTCGATGATCTCCGCCGGATCGAACAGTACGAGATCGGCAGCATAGCCCTCGCGGACGAAGCCGCGATCATTGAGGCCGAACTTCTGTGCCGTCAGGCCGGTCATCTTGCGGACCGCCTCCTCCAGCGAGAACAGTTTCTCGTCGCGCGCGTAGTGGCCGAGCACGCGGGGGAACGTACCCCAGAGCCGCGGATGCGGGTGAGCATCCTGCGGCAGGCCATCCGAGCCGATCATCGTGGACGGGAACTTCAGCACGCGGCGCACATCGTCTTCGTTCATCTGGAAATAGATGCCGCCGGCGGGCGCCAGTTTCGCGGCCGCCTCCTTCATCGTACAGCCCCATGCCTTGGCGATCTCGCCCAGGTCCTTGCCGGTGAATTCCGGATAGGGCTCGCACCAGCTCACCATGATCTTGATGTCTTCGGCCACGAATTGCGGTTCGAGCACGGTCGAGCCCGCCGTGTAGGGATAGGCATCGAGGCCGATCCGTTGGCGCTTCGACGCCTTATCGATGAACGGCAGCGTCTCCTTGGTGCGGCCCCAGTTGGCAGGTCCCGCGCATTTGTGATGGGAGATCACCACCGGCACGCCCGCGCGGGTGGCCGTGGTGAAGGTCTCGTCGAGCGAGTCCATCACTTTGTCGTGCTCATTGCGCATATGGGTCGCGTAGACACCGCCATGCTGCGGCAGCACGCTCGCCAAAGTCACGACCTCGTCGGCATCGGACTGCGCGTTGATGGGATAGAAGAGCCCGGTGGAGAATCCGGTCGCGCCTTCGGCCATCGCGTCATTCAGCAGATCGCGCATGGCCGATACGGTCTTGGCATCGGCCTTCTTGTAGGGATCATCCATCGTTTGAACCCGCAAGGTTCCATGTCCGATCAACGACACCACATTGACGGACGGAACCACCTCGGCCAGTTTCGCCGCATAGGCGGCAAAACGGCGGAAGGTGAAGGCGTCGCGCTGGCCCAACAGGTTGATCGGTGACGGCGGCGCGTCCTTCAGGGTCAAGGGTGCTGCACTGATCCCGCAATTGCCGACCACCACCGTCGTCACGCCCTGGCTGATCTTGAACGGCATGTCGGGCTGTTCGATCACGACGATGTCGTCATGGGTATGGGCATCGATGAAACCGGGAGAAACGGCTTTGCCATCGGCCTCGATCACCGTCCGGCCCTGGCTCGCGGGAATGGTACCCGCCTTCTCGACCCGGGCAATTTGCCCGCCCTGGACCGCGACATCCCCGGCTCGGCCCGGCGCGCCCGAGCCGTCGAGCACCAAGGCGTTGCGGATCAAGATTTCATACTGGGTAGGGCTGGGCATATGCACTGTCTCCGGTTAAGGCCCCTCATCCTATACGGGCCCGGAGACGATGCAATTCCCCTGAGGTCAGTTCGGACGCGGGAGAGCCATGTTCGCGTAGTCGGGCACGCCATCCAGCATCCGGTTGGCCATGTACATCAGAACCCCGCGATGGGGGTGCCGGGAATGCGCGGTACCGAGCGTGAAGTCCTTCATCAGCATCGCATCGATGTCGCGACGGTCCTGTTCGGAATGATATTCGAGATAGAGGAGATCGACCTTCGGCAGCAGCGGCGCGATGTCGGTCAGGATCGGCACCTCGCATCCCTCCGTGTCGATCTTCAGAACCGAGATGCGATCGATGCCCAATTCGGCGAACACGGTCGAGGTGCGGCGCAGTGTAATCGTCTCGGAGATCTCGGTCGTCTCGACGCTCTTGATCACCGAGCTCTGCATGATCTGGTTGCGGCCGCGATAGAGCGGCACCGTACAATCACGGTTGAATAGGCCCCAGGGATGGATTTCCACATTCGGCAGGCCGGCGACATTGTGCTCCAGAAGACCGAAGGACTCACGCGACGGTTCGAAGCAGAGCAGACGGCGCGGCGGCAGCGTTGCGAACCAAAGGGCCGACGCGCCGATATTGGCGCCGATATCGACAACTGTGTCGAACGTGTATCCGGGCGGCTGGGCCGGCAGGCGATAAGCGTCACCGGCGATGATCTCCTGGACCTCACCGATGATGTTGCCGCCCTGGGGCGCGGCGAACCGCCGCTTGCCCCATTGCGTGTTCAATTCGTAGACCCGCGGTCCGCCGTCGGCCATGACGCAGCCCGGTCCTATTCGGCGTTCGGCTTGGCGAAATGCTCGGGCCAGTATTTCGCGATCTGCTCGGGCGTGCTGTAGAGGACGTTCGCGATATAGCGGCTGCGGATCTTCGTCGCCGGCGGCACGAATTTCGGCATCGTTCCGCTATAGTAGAGCGTGAAGGTCGAATAGCCGAGGCCTTCCATGTAACCGCGGAAGCTTTCTTGGGTGCAGTTCATCTTGGCCAGGCCGAACTCGTGCAGTTCGGACACAACGAATGGCACGGCGGCCTTGCTCAGCAACTTCCGCGCGCCTTCCAGAACACGCTGGTCGGCGCCTTCGGTATCAACTTTGATCAGCTTCGGCGTCGCAAGCTTCAGACGAGCAATCTCATCATCGAGAGTCGTCGCCTGAACCTGCATCACCTTTTTCTGCGCCTGGCTTTTCACATTGCCCGGAAACTGCGCCGGATCCCACAATGCGTTGCCGCCACTATCGTCGCTATTGATGAAGAACTCAACCGGGCCCGGCTTGTCCGACACCGGATTCTCGACCAGCGTGCAGTGCTGGTAGCCGTTGATCGCATAAGTGTTGTTGAGCCGCGCGCGGTTGGCCGGATCGGGCTCGAAGCTGACCACGCGGCCGGACGGGCCGACCAGCGAGGCCGCAAGGATCGTGAAGAAGCCGACATTCGCGCCGACATCGATCGCCGTGTCGCCATCGCGCAGCACGCGGAGCAGAAGCTGCGAAATTTCGGGCTCGTAATATTGCCCTTTGGTAACGAAATTGAGGATCGTCTTCTCGTTCGACAGGTTGGCGTCGAGATCGAGCTTCATGCTGCGCGGGTTGGCGCCGCCATGGACATTGAACGTCAGGACCGACATCGAACTTCAGCCTCCGGTTTGCAGCATAAGGATCACGTCTTGCTCCAGCACGCGATCCAAT
>CAZNZI010000748.1:0-9507 GCA_964577475.1 uncultured Rhodospirillaceae bacterium | reverse complement strand
AGCATTGCCTGATCAACGGCATCGACGAGCTCGACTACACGCTGGGAATGCTGAGCGAGATCGAGGATTTCGAACGGCGCTATCGGCGCAGCATCGCATAACGACAAGACTGGAACAGGTGGTGGAATGAAGATCGCGGTTCTTCCCGGCGACGGCATCGGCAAGGAAGTGACAGCGCAGGCCGTAAAGGTGTTGCGGGCGGTGCTCGGTTCGACATCCTATGAACTGATCGACGGCGTGATCGGCGGCGATGCCTATGACGCGGGCGGCGATCCGTTGCCGGCCGAAACGCTCGATCTCGCGCGCAAGGCCGACGCGATCTTGCTGGGCGGCACTGGCGTGCCGGAAGACGAGCAGCGCCCCGCGCCAAAGCGGGCCGGCAGGGCGCTCCTGACCGTGCGCAAGGACCTTCAGCTTTTCGCCAATTTCCGTCCGGTCTTTCTGTTCCCCGAGCTAATCAATGCGTCGACCTTCCGCCCCGAAGTGGTCGAAGGCCTTGACATCGTCATCCTGCGCGAGCTGAACGGCGACCTCTATTTCGGTGAGCCGCGTGGCTTCGACAAGACGGCCGCCGGCAAGCGCGTCGGCTACAACACCATGCGCTACGACGAGACCGAGATCGCGCGCATCGCCCATGTCGGCTTCAAGGAGGCGCGGCGCCGCCGCAAGAAGCTCTGCTCTGTCGACAAGGCCAATGTGTTGGAGACGATGGAGCTGTGGCGCGAGGTCGTGACCGAAATCGGCAAGGATTATCCCGACGTCGAACTAACCCATCTCTATGTCGACGCCGCGGTGATGTCGCTGATGCGCAACCCCAAGCAGTTCGACGTGATGGTGATGGGTAACTGCTTCGGCGACATTCTCTCCGACGCCGCCGCGATGCTGGCCGGTTCGATCGGCATGCTGCCGTCGGCTTCGCTCAGTGCGGATGGAAAGGGGCTCTATGAACCCGTCCACGGCACCGCCCCCGACATCGCCGGCAAGAACATCGCCAACCCGCTGGCGGCGATCCTGTCGGCGGCCATGATGCTCCGGCTGTCCTTCAAACGGGAAGCGGAGGCTGCCAAGATCGAAAAGGCCGTGCGCAAGGTGCTGGCCGACGGCTACCGCACCGCCGATATCATCGAGCCGGGCCGCAAGCGTGTCGGCACCATCGAAATGGGCGAAGCCGTCGTCGAGGCTGTCAGGAAGCTGTAAATGGCCGACTCACCCGAGTCGATCGAAGCGCATCTCCTCAAATTCGGCGCGGGGCAAAGTCCGCGGCGCAAGGAGGACGACGTGCTCCTGCAGGGCCGGGGGCGCTATGCAGACGATGTCAACGTGCCCGGCCAGGCTTATGCGGTCATGGTCCGCAGCGTGCATCCCCATGGCAGGATCGTCTCCATCGCGACCGAAGACGCGATGGCGGTACCGGGCGTGCTGGGTGTCTTCACCGGCGCCGATTTGAAATCGGGCGGTGTGCGCTGGATGCCGCAGGGTGTATCCCGCCCGAACCGCGACGGTTCTCCAATGAAATGGCCGGCCTGGGCGCCGCTGCCCGACCAACTCGTCCGCCATGTGGGCGAGGCGGTTGCCTTCGTGGTGGCGGAGACAGCCGATGCCGCACGCGATGCCGCTGACCTGGTGATGGTGGATATCGACCCGCTGCCGGCGCTGCTATCGCCGAAGGAATCCGTCCAGTCCGGCGCGCCGCAGCTTCATCCCGACTTCGCCGGCAATGTCGCGCTCGATTTCCATTACGGTGACAGAGAAGCGACGGCCAAGGCCTTTGCCGGTGCCGCCCATGTGACGCGGCTCGAACTCGAGAATACGCGCATCATCGTCAACCCGATGGAGCCGCGGGCTTCGCTCGGCATCTACGACGCGGCGGCGGATCGCTTTACCCTCTACGCAGGGACACAAGGTACCTTTGTCACCAAGAACCAGGCAGCCTTTGCGCTGGGGATCGACCCCGCCAAACTGCGGGTGATCACCGGCAATGTCGGCGGCTCCTTCGGCATGAAGGCGCATCCGTTTCCCGAAGACATCTGCGTTCTATTCGCCGCGCGCGCGCTCAACCGGCCGGTGAAATGGACGGCGACGCGATCCGAGAGTTTCACCTCGGACTCCCATGGGCGCGCGCATCAGGTTCTTGGCGAGCTGGCGCTCGACAAGGATGGGCATTTTCTGGCGCTGCGCTTCTCGGGCTATGGCAATCTCGGCGCCTATATCACCGGTGGCGGCATCATACCGGTCACGATCAATGCGTCGCGCAACACGGTCAGCGTCTATCGGACGCCGCTGATCGAAGTGGATGCGAAATGCGTATTCACCACCACCGCGCCGGTCGGCGCCTATCGCGGCAATGGCCGCCCCGAGGGCAACTACTATGTCGAGCGGCTGATCGACACGGCGGCGCGCGAGATGGGGATCGACCGCGCCGAACTGCGCCGCCGCAACCATATCAGACCTGAGCAGTTTCCCTATGCCGCGCCCAGCGGCCTCACCTATGACAGCGGCGACTTCCCTGAAGTGCTGAAGCAGGCTCTGGCCCGATCCGATTGGGATGGGTTCGAGGCGCGCAAGGCGGAGAGCCAGGAGCATGGCAAGCTGCGTGGTCGCGGCATCGGCCAATTCCTCGAAGTGACCGGCATCCCGACCGATGAAATGGGCGGCATCCGTTTCGAGCCCGATGGCGGCGTAACGATGCTCACCGGCACGATGGAGATGGGGCAGGGACACCATTCGTCTTTCGCCCAGGTGATCGTGTCGGTGCTCGGCATTCCCTTTGAGAAGATTCGCTTGGGCCAGGGCGACAGCGACCAGTTGATCGCCGGTGCCGGTTCGGGTGGTTCACGGTCGCTGATGGCCAGCGGCACGGCGCTGTTGAAGGCCAGCGAAAAGGTGATCGAGAACGGTCGCAAGGCCGCCGCTCATTTCCTGGAAAGTGCCGCCGCCGATATCGCGTTCAAGCAAGGCCGCTTCACCGTGGTCGGCACCGACCGCGGCATCGACATCCTGGCGCTGGCCGAGCGGTTGCGGATCGCCTCGGATTTGCCCGCCGACGTCCCGCATACGCTCGACGCCAACCACATCTTCACCGGCGGTGTGCCGACCTTTCCCAACGGGTGTCATGTCGCCGAGGTCGAGATCGATCCCGAGACGGGGGTCACTGAAGTGGTGCGCTACACGGCGGTCAATGATTTCGGCAATCTGGTGAACCCGATGATCGTCGAAGGGCAGTTGCATGGCGGCGTTGCACAGGGCATCGGTCAAGCGATCATGGAGCGCACGGTCTACGACGAAGGTGGGCAGTTGATCAGCGGTTCGTTCATGGATTACGCGATGCCGCGGTTCGACGACATTCCCGACCAGATCACGGTTGCCAGTCAGCCGTCGCCGGCATTGACCAATCCGCTCGGTGTCAAGGGATGCGGCGAAGCCGGTTGCGCCGGTTCGCTGCCGTCGATCATGAATGCGGTAATCGACGCGCTCTCACCCTATGGCATCCGCCATATGGACATGCCGGCCTCGCCCGAGCGCGTATGGCAGGCGATCGAGGCTGCCAAGCGCAAGGGCGGTATACGCCTCTGATCGGTCCGCCTCGCGGCATCCGCTCGCATTCGTCCTCAAACCCCTTATCCGGCCGTCGAATCGGCGGATCGGATTTGAAGATAAGAATCGGAGTGAGGCCACTGCACGAGTTATTAGGCTGGCGGGCGCCGTTCCCCTTTGGAGTAAGGCGCGATGCCCCATCTATTCTCGGCCATACACCAGATTGCCGCGCAGCGCGGTGAGGGCTTGCGTCCCGAGCTCCTGAAACTCCTGCAGCGCAGCGCGATCGAAGCTGAAGTGGACCGGGCCCTCGACGATGCAGCCCGTTGCGGCGGCGATTGCATGTCGACATCCACACCAGGTCTTGGCATCTCTCCACTGGTTTCGATACCGCGACAAGAACCGGAGTGTTGTCCGCCCTTGCGATCCCTAGTGTCCGAGCCATTCGGTCCATCGACCGAGCGACTCCTGCAAGGAAGGAAAAGTGCCATGTCGAAAGAGAGCGACAACAAAGCCATCGTTGGCCGCTGGTTCACCGAGTTCTGGGGTGAGACCTGCAACCTCGGCGTCGTCGACGAGATCGCGCACCCGGATATGCTTCTCCGCTATTCGCTGCATGAACCGCGGCGCGGCCACGCCGACATCAAGAGTTTCATGACCGACTTTCGCGAGGCGTTCCCCGATCTGAACTTCTGGGGTACCGCCGACCTCATCGCGGAAGGCGATTATGTCGTCGGTCAGTGGGAGGGCGGCGGCACGCATACGGGTGCGTCGTTCAGCGATTTCCTCGCCGGTCCGCTGCCAGCGAACACGGGCCGGAAGATGCGCTTCACCGGTACCACCATTCTGAAAATCCAGGATGGAAAGATCGTGTCGGAGATCGGCCTCGACGACGGCGTGACAGCCCTTTCGCAGCTCGACCTTATCCGTCCGGCTGTCCCCGGGCTCCCGGCTGCGTAAGTCCGCCGTGACCGCCGCCGGGTTTCCCGGCGGCGGCCTGGCTCCGAATCTGATCTTCGCCGGTCCCGGTTAACCCTTGGCGATGCCGCGCATGAACTGCAGGAAGCGCGCATCGTTTGCATACGCCACGTTGATGCGGATGGCGGGCGTAATGGTTCTCTTGTCGGGAGTGAAGAGAGTCCCGGGTGCGATGAATATCCCGAGCTTTGCCGCCTGTCGCGCGATGATGAACTCGTCCGTTCCGCGCGGCAGCTCGGCCCAAAGGTAGTAGCCGCCGGACGGCGGCCCGGGAATCTTTATACCAACGCGGTTCAGCTCGCTGAGCGCCTGGACGGTCGCCTTCGCGATACGGGACTTCAATCGCCTCAGATGCCGGTGGTATTGGCCGCTCACGATCACGTTGTGAACGATGCGCTCGATATAGTCGGAACTCGCGACGAGGGTCAGCATCTTGAGATCGCACAACGCATCGGCGATGGACTGGGTGGCCGCCAGATAGCCGACACGCAAACTCGCCGATAATGTTTTCGAAAACGTACCCACGTAAATAACGCGCTCGAGGCCGTCGAGCGCCGCGAGGCGTGGGGCGACCGCCGGAAGGGCGTCGGCGAACGGGTCATCCTCGACGAGATAGAAGTTGTGCTGGGTCGCCAACTGCAAAATCCGATGGGCGACGCCCAGGCTTGTCGAATTGCCCATCGGATTGTGGGCGAGGGACTGCGTGAAGAATATCTTGGGTGTAATGCCGCTCAGCTTGGCGGTCAGTTCGGCGATGCTCGGACCATCGGCTTCCCTGCGAATGCCGATGACATTGACGCCGGCAAGCTTCAATTTGCCGAACAGCGGATAATATCCCGGGCTGTCGACGAACACTGTGTCGCCGGGCGCGAGCAACTGCCGCACGATCAGATCGAGCGAATGATTGGCGCCCTGCGTCAGCAGAACTTGCCCAGTGGTTGCTTTGATCGAACGCTCGGCCAAGGCGAGCGCAATGCTTTCGCGCAAGGGCAGGAAGCCCCAGGGACTCCCATAGCCATGATTGATCTTCGAGGGGCCTTGGGCTTTCGTGGGCCGGAAATGTTTTCCCAGCTCTGAGCCTTCCATCCAGGATGACGGCGGACGTCCGTCGCCGACTCTGACCTCGTAATGCTGGTCGAGCTGCTCGCGCAGCAACGAGACGAAGTCCACCGCCTCGGCAATATGCTGCGGTCTGGGTTCGGCTGTCGGGCGTTTGAAAGACGTGACGTAATAGCCCGATCCTCGTCGTGCCTCTACATAGCCCATCGCCGTCAGGCGGTCATAGGCCTCGACCACGGTATTCTTCGCGACCCCTTGTTCGTCGGCCGCCGCGCGAATCGAGCGCAGCCGCGTTCCCGGCTTCAACAATCCGTCGTCGATCATCCGGCTGACGGCGCCCACGATCGCTTCGACTCGGCTCGACGGCCGTGCTGCGGAAGACTTTTTCAAACTGTATCCCCAATCGCCCGGTACAGATTATCACCGGGAAAGAAAATCGTGCCTTGTCAGAGTGGCACGGATTCCAATCGTCGCGCAAACACAGGGACTTTTCTATTTTGCAGCGCAAACTGTATCAGCCAGTGGCATAGGACACTCCGGTCGCGAATGATGCCGACTGTACCTTCCCGTGCCCGGGCGATAACGGCACGCTCGCAACCAATACGAAGAAAAAGCAGTCAGGTTGGGGAGGGAGAATGGAACGGCAAAACCCGGCCGAGTCGCGCGTCGACTCTCGGCTTGCGGGATATCGCAACAAGACACCCAAGGAACGCCTTGCCGCCTTGTCCGCGGCGACGGGCCTGAGTGCCAAGGATGCCGACCTTCTCGGAAACCCCGCGGCGCTTCCGATCGAGCTGGCCAACGGCATGATCGAGAATGTGGTGGGCACCTTTCAACTCCCGTTGGGCATCGCCACCAATTTCCTGATCAATGGGCGCGACTATCTGATTCCTATGGCTGTCGAAGAACCGTCGGTCGTCGCGGCAGCGTCCTATATGGCACGTATCGCGCGCGACGAAGGCGGGTTCGAGACGTCCAGCACGCCGCCCCTGATGCGGGCGCAGGTTCAGGTGCTCGGCGTGTCCGATCCTTATGGCGCGCGCCTGAAGATTCTCGGCGAGCGGGAACGCATCATCGCGCTTGCCAATTCCCGCGATGCCGTCCTGGTCGGTTTGGGCGGCGGATGCCGCGATATCGAAGTCCACGTCTTCCCGAAAAGCACGCAGGGCCCGATGGTGGTCGTCCATCTGCTGGTCGATGTGCGCGATGCGATGGGCGCGAATACGGTCAACACCATGGCGGAAGCCGTTGCGCCGACCGTTTCCGCGCTGACGGGCGGCGAGGTGCGGCTGCGCATCCTGTCGAATCTCGCCGATCGCCGGCTGGCGCGGGCGCGCGTCCGCGTGTCGGAGAAGGCGCTGGAGACCGGTGAATATTCGGGTCGCCGCATTGCCGAAGGTATTCTGCAGGCCTATGAACTCGCGGCGATCGATCCCTACCGGGCGGCGACGCACAACAAGGGCATCATGAACGGGATCGATCCGATCATCGTCGCCACCGGCAACGACTGGCGGGCGGTCGAGGCGGGCGCCCATGCCTATTCCTGCCGCAGCGGGACCTACCGGTCTCTGTCGACCTGGGAAATCGACAATGACGGATGTCTGGTCGGTACCTTGGAAATGCCGATGGCCGTCGGTCTGGTCGGCGGGGCGACCAAGACGCATCCCGCGGCCCAGGCCGCGCTGCGCATTCTTCAGGTCCGGTCCGCCCAGGAACTCGCCGAGGTGTCCGTTGCCGTCGGGCTCGCACAGAACATGGCGGCTCTGCGCGCGCTCGCGACCGAAGGCATCCAGCGCGGCCATATGGCGCTGCACGCGCGCAACATCGCCATCGTCGCCGGCGCCGTCGGCGAGGAGATCGATGCCGTCGCCGCCCGCCTGGCCAAGGAACACGATGTCCGCACGGACCGCGCCAAGGAGGTGCTTGGAGAACTCCGTCAGGGGCGGTGACCGGTTGGACCTGTTTGGCGCAGCCCGCGCGGCGTGCGAAAAATGCAGGTCAAACCGACAATGGATTTGGAAATGCCAAACGACAGAGATGACCTGAAGGGCTTTACCACGGGCCCCCTCAACGGAGTGATCGTACTCGATATCACGCGAGTCGTCGCCGGGCCGTATTGCTCGATGATGTTCGCCGACCTGGGCGCGACCGTCATCAAGGTCGAGAACCCCGGCGATCCCGATTACGCACGAAGCTTCCCGCCCTTCGTTTCCGGCGACGACCGAAGCTCCAGCGCCTTCTTCACCCAGTTCAACCGGAACAAATTGGGTATCACGCTCGATTTCAAAACGGACGAGGGCCGCGCGCTGCTGAAGGTGCTGGTGAAGAACGCCCACATCTTGGTCGAGAATTTCCGGCCGGGCACGATGGATAAGTTGGGCCTCGGCTACGAGGTTCTGAAGGCCATCAATCCGGGCCTCGTCTATGTCGCCATCAGCGGCTTCGGCAGGACGGGTCCGAATTCGACCCGGCCTGCCTTCGACAACAGCGGGCAGGCAACCGGCGGGTTGTGGGGCATGAACGGCTATGCCGACCGGCCGCCAGTGCGGGTCGGCACGATCATCGGCGATCTGGCGGCGTCGTTCTATGCGGCGATCGGAGCGCTCGCTGCCCTGCGCGTGGTGGAACAGGGCGGGCCGGGTCAGGTCGTCGACGTGTCGCAGCAGGATTCGGTCCTGTCCCTGACCGAGAATGCGGTGGTGCGCTACACGGTGAAGGGCGAGGTTGCCTCGCCGCTGGGCAGCGATCACCCCTTCGTCCGTCCCTATGGGCAATATGCCTGCAAGGACGGCTATGTCTTCTTCGGCGGCTATACGGACAAGTTCTGGAAGACCTCCTGCGAGATCTTCGGCGCTCCCGAACTCGCCGGCGATCCCGAAATCGACACGATGCAAAAACGGTTCGATGCCCACACCTACGAGCGCCGGGTGAAGCCGATCCTCGAGCAGTGGTTCTCCAAATACACGAAGCAGGAACTCGAGGTCATGGCCGGAGACCAGATTCCGCTCAGCGCGATCAAGTCGATCGCCGAAGTGGTGGAGGACCCCCATATCGCGGCCCGCAACATGATCGTCGATGTTCCGGTCGGTGACCGGCAGGTCCCGATGTTCGGCACGCCGATCAAGCTGTCCAATATCCCGGCGCAGGACTACGCCGGGGCGCCGCAGCCCGGCGAACACAACGCCCTGGTCTTCTCGCGGCTGGCCGGGTTGAGCGAAGCGGAGCTGGAACGGCTTCGCCGGTCGGGAGTGATCTGAGGTGAGTATCGATATCACCCGCACCGGCCCGGTGGCGACGGTTCGCATCAACCGTCCGGACAAGCTCAATGCTCTGTCCCTGAAGATGTACGAGGACCTCGGCAAAGCATTTATCGAACTCAGAGACGACGATGCGATCCGCATCGTTGTGCTGGCCGGCGCGGGCGATCGCGCCTTTTCGGTCGGCGCGGATCTGATGGAATCGATTCCGGCCCTGGCCAGCGACGCGATCGATATCAGCGCCTGGGACCCGGCGCATCTCAAGGGTACGAAATTCTACAAGCCGATCATCGCCGCCGTCCGCGGGATGTGCATGGGCGGCGGCTTCGAGATCATGCTCGCCACCGATATCAGGATCGCTTCCGCGGATGCGATCTTCCAATTTCCCGAGGCCAAGCATGGATTCGTGCCCGCCGGTGGGACGCTGGTCCGCCTGGTCCGTCAGATCGGCTACGCCCATGCGATGGAACTGCTGCTGACCGCCCAGCGCTTCTCGGCCCAGCAGATGCTGGCCATGAGGGTCGTCAACCATGTCGCCGAAAGCGCCGATGTCGAGCCGCGCGCCATGGAACTTGCGGAGCGGATCGCGGCGCATAGCCCACTGGCGACGCAGGCGATCAAGGAAGCCGTTCTGACACTACAGGACCTTCCCCTCGACGAAGCCTACGCACGCGAGGCG
>CAZNZI010000747.1:0-6566 GCA_964577475.1 uncultured Rhodospirillaceae bacterium | reverse complement strand
CCTACCCGCCCACCTATTCGAAGGTCAACCCGGCCGACCCACCGATCATGACCCTGGCGCTGACCTCGGATACGCTGTCGATCCGCGACGTCAACGACGTGGCGGATACGCTGCTCGCCCAGAAGCTCTCTCAGATCGGCGGCGTCGGCCGCGTGCTGGTGGAAGGTGGACAGCGGCCGGCGATCCGCATCCAGATCGAGCCTTCGCGCCTTTCGGCCTATGGCATCAGCCTTGAGGACGTGCGGACCGCGCTGGGCAAGGCGAATGTCAATCTGCCCAAGGGCAGTTTCGACGGGCCGGTTCAGGCGTTGTCCCTCGGTGCCAACGACTCGGTCGACAACGTCGACACCTTCCGCCAGATGATCGTCGCGACCAGTGCCAACGGCGCCGCCATCCGCCTCAAGGATGTGGCCAAGGTGATCGACAGTGTCGAAAACTCCCGCGTGGCCGGCTGGGTCGGCGGCAAGCCGGCGGTGATCGTCGATATCCAGCGTCAGCCCGGCGCCAATATCGTCGCCACGGTGGATGCCGTGAAGAAAGCGCTGCCGCAGATTTCGAGCGCCATTCCGGCGGGTGTGAAACTCTCGATCTTTGCCGACCGCACCGGCACGATCCGCGCCTCCGTCGCAGATGTGCAGTTCACGCTGGCGCTGACGATCGGCCTGGTCATCCTGGTGATGTTCCTGTTCCTGCGCCGCATCCGGACGACCCTGGTTCCCGCCGTCGCGCTGCCACTGTCGCTGATCGGCACGTTCGCCGTCATGTCGGTGGTCGGGTTCGGCCTCGACAATCTGTCGCTGATGGCACTCACTATCGCGGCCGGCTTCGTGGTCGACGATGCGATCGTGATGATCGAAAACATCGTCCGCTATGTGGAGGCCGGCGATTCGCCTCTGCAAGCAGCGTACAAGGGCGCGCGCGAAATCGGCTTCACCGTCACCTCGCTGACGATCTCGCTGATCGCCGTGTTCATCCCGTTGCTGTTCATGAGCGGCATCGTCGGCCGTCTGTTCCGCGAATTCGCGCTGACCTTGACCATCGCCGTGGTGGTTTCTCTGGTCATCTCGTTGACGCTGACGCCGATGATGTGCGCCTACATGCTCGGCAGCCAGGAGAAGGCCGTCGAGGAAAGCGAACACGGCCTGTTCGGACGCATGCGCCGCGGCTACGCCTCAAGCCTGACCTGGGTATTGGAGCACCGTACGCTCACCATGCTGGTGTTCCTGGTCACTATGGCGGCGACGGTGTTGCTCTATGTCGTCATTCCCAAGGGCTTCCTGCCGCTGCAGGACACGGGACAGATCACCGCCACCGTTGATGCGCCGCCGACCGTGTCCTTCCCGCAGATGAGCCAGTATGAGGCGCAAGCGGATGAGATCGCGTTGAAAGATCCCGATGTGGTCGGCGTTGCTTCGTTCATCGGTGTCGGCACGATCAACACCACACCCAACAGCGGCCATATGGCGATCCAGTTGAAGCCGCTGGCCGACCGCAACGCCAGTGCCCAGGACGTGATCGACCGGCTGGCCGATCAGTTTGCCAAGATCCCTGGCTTCACCGTCCACATGCAGCCGACCCAGGACATCCAGATCAGCTCGCGCTCGAGCCGCACCCAGTTCCAGTACACGCTGACCGATATCGATGCCAACGAACTGGCCGTCTGGTCCGACAAGCTGCTGGCCAAGATGAAGACCCTGCCCGAGATCACTGATGTCGCGACCGACCAGCAGAACGGCGGATTGGCGCTCGATCTCAATATCGACCGCGATCAAGCGTCGCGGCTGGGCATCCTCCCGCAGGCGATCGACGATACGCTGTACGATGCCTTCGGCCAGCGCCAGGTCTCGACGATCTATTCCCAGGTCAATCAGTACCATGTGGTGCAGGAGGTCGATCCGACCTACAGCACCGACCCCAGCGCCCTGTCCCATATCTACGTCCGGTCGAGCGCTGGCGGACTGGTGCCGCTCTCGGCCTTCGTCAAAGCGAATGTGATCCCGGCCCCCTTGCAAGTGAGCCACCAGGGTCAATTCCCCGCCGTGACCCTGAGCTTCAACTTGTCCACCAGCTCGTCGCTGGGCGAAGCGACCAAATCGGTCGAGGCGGCGCGCGCCGAGATGGGCATGCCCGACACGATCGTCGGCGGATTCAGCGGTGATGCCGCCGAGTTCAGTTCGTCGCTGGAGGACGAGCCGGTTCTGATCCTGGCCGCCGTGGTGGTGATCTACATCGTGCTCGGGGTGCTTTATGAAAGCACGATCCATCCGATCACGATCCTCTCGACCCTGCCCTCTGCGGGTGTCGGTGCCCTCCTCGCCCTGATCCTGACCGGCAACGATCTCTCCCTCGTCGCGCTGATCGGCATTGTGCTGCTGATGGGCATCGTCAAGAAGAACGCGATCATGATGATCGATTTCGCCCTGGGCGCCGAACGCGAAGAAGGCAAGTCGCCCGAGGAGGCGATTTACCAAGCCTGTCTTCTCCGCTTCCGCCCGATCATGATGACGACGATGGCCGCGCTCCTGGGCGCCATTCCGCTCGCTTTCGACCAGGGCACCGGCAGCGAATTGCGCCGGCCGCTGGGCATCGCGATCGTCGGCGGCCTGCTTCTGTCCCAACTGCTGACGCTCTACTCGACGCCGGTCATCTATCTGGCCCTCGACCGAGTCAAGAAATGGCGGAAAAGCGCGCCCGACCAAGGCAGTCTGCCCCTGCCATCTCCCGACGCGGCGGAGTAGCGCGTGAGCGTCTCGGAAATCTTCATCCGCCGTCCCATTGCGACATCGCTGTTAGCGGTAGGCCTGTTCATTCTCGGCGGTGCTGCGTTCAACCTGCTGCCGGTGGCACCTCTGCCCCATGTGGATTTCCCGACCATTTCCGTCCGCGCTCAACTGCCGGGGGCCGATCCCGAAACCGTCGCGGCGACCGTGGCCGCGCCCCTCGAGCGGCGGTTGGGCGAGATTCCCGGTATCACCGAGATCACCTCCAGCAGTGGGCAGGATTCGACCAGAATCACCGTGCAGTTCGACCTCGGCCGCGACATCACGGCAGCCGCGCGCGACGTGGAAGCAGCGATCAATGCCTCGGGTGCCGATCTGCCAGTCGATTTGCCCAACCCGCCGACCTACCACAAGGCCAATCCGTCGGACTCGCCGATCCTGATTCTCGCGGTGACCTCCAAAACCCTTGATCCCGGCAAGCTCTATGATGCCTGCGACACGATCATGGCGCAGCGCATGTCGCAGGTGGATGGCGTCGCGCAAGTGACCACCAGCGGCGCCGACAAACCCGCGGTGCGCGTGCGCGTCAATCCCGCTGCGTTGACGGCGACCGGCCTTAGTTTCGAAGACGTCCGCACCGCCATTCAGCAGGCCAATGTTACCGCTCCGCTCGGCGGTCTCAACGGCGGCCAGCAGGCTTTGACGCTAACTGCGAACGATCAGATCAGCACGGCAGCGGAGTATGGCCCGCTGATCCTGCGCCAGTCGAATGGCGCGATCACCCGGCTCTCTGATGTCGCTTCGGTGATTGATGGCGTCGGCAACACCAAACAGGCCGGCTGGTTCAACCAGGGCAAGGCCGTACTAATCATCATTCAGAAGCAGGCTGACGCCAATGTGATCGACACGGTCGACAGCATCAAGGCGATGCTGCCGCAGCTCGAGAAATGGATGCCGGCTGGCACCTCTGTGTCGGTCATGAGTGACCGTACCGTCACCATCCGTGCCAGTGTCGCCGATGTCGAACTGTCGCTGTTGATCTCCGTCGTGCTGGTGATCATGGTCGTCCTCGTGTCGCTGGGCCGCATCACGCCGACCTTGGCTGCCAGCGTGACCGTGCCGCTCTCGCTCGCCGGCACATTCGTCGCCATGTGGCTGCTCGACTACAGCCTCGACAACATCTCGCTAATGGCGTTGACCATCTCGGTCGGTTTCGTGGTCGATGACGCGATCGTGATGATCGAGAACATCGCGCGCCACGTGGAGATGGGTAAAAGCCGCATGGATGGCGCCATCGCCGGCGCCAAGGAAATCACCTTCACGGTGATCTCGATCAGCGTTTCGCTGGTCGCGGTTTTCATCCCATTACTTTTTGGCGGCGGCATTATTGGCCGTCTCTTTCGCGAATTTGCTGTGACGCTGACGATCGCCATCGCCGTATCGGCGGTAGTGTCGATTACCGTGACACCGATGGTCTACGCCCATCTGCGCCTGCGTCCGGGCGGCAAAGGCACTCTGAACTTCCTCCAATTCGGCGAACGCGCCTTCCGTTATGCGGAGGATCGTTACGTCAAAGCGCTCGATTGGACGATGCGCAACCAGTTGCTGATGATGCTTGTGATGTTGGGTACGATCGCCATCACGATCTGGCTCTACATCGTCGTGCCGAAGGGATTTTTCCCGCAGCAGGACACCGGCATGTTGTCAGGCGTCACTGAGGGCCGGACCGATATCTCGTTCCAGGCCATTTCCGACCGCCATCAGAAGGCGCTCCAGGTGATACTTTCTGATCCGGCAGTAGCCGCCGTCGGCTCCTTTGTCGGTGTCGGCGGATTCATCTCGACCGGTAACCAGGGTCGTATGTTCATTTCGCTGAAGCCGCTCAGCGAGCGCAAGCTCAGCGCCGACGCAGTGATCAACCGGCTGCGTCCGAAATTGGCTAAGATCGAAGGCATCAATGTATTCCTGCAGGCCAATCAGGACATTCGCGTCGGCGGGCGGTCGAGCAAAGCGCAATACCAATATGCCATATCGAGCGAGTCGCTGGCCGATTTGCGAGCCTGGACACCAAAATTGATCGACCAATTGAAGAAAACGCCCGGCATCCAGGACGTATCGAGCGATCAGGACGCCGCCGGCCAGCAGGTCAATCTGGTGATTGATCGCGACGCGGCAACACGCCTCGGCGTCTCGGTCCAGGATATCGACCAGATCATGCAGGATGCGTACGCCCAGCGTCAGGTCTCGACCATCTACACCCAGCGCAACCAGTACACGGTGGTCTTGGAAATCGATCCAGCCCTCCAGCAGGGTCCGTCATCGCTCCAGCAGATTTTCATCAAGTCGACAAATGGTCAGGCGATTCCGCTCTCCGCTGTAGCTCACTTCGAACGGGGCGTTGCACCGGTTTCGATCACACATCAAGGCCAGTTTCCAGCCGCAACAATTACATTCAATCTCGGACCAGGCTCCTCTTTGAGCGACGCGACCAATCAGGTTGAAACCGCTGCACGCATTATCCGTATGCCCGCCAGCATACATGGTGAATTTGCAGGCAATGCGAAGGCATTCACGGACTTCTTGAGCACGCAGCCCCTGCTAATCGGGTCAGCGCTGCTTGCGATCTATATAGTGCTTGGTGTGCTCTATGAGAATCTGCTTCACCCGATCACGATCATTTCCACTCTCCCCTCGGCCGGCCTCGGCGCGCTACTGGCGCTGATGGCCACCGGCAATGACTTCTCTTTGATTGCTGCGATCGGCATCATCCTGCTGATGGGGATCGTCAAGAAGAACGGAATCATGCTGGTGGATTTTGCCATCGACGCCGAGCGCAATCGTGGCCTGTCGCCGGTTGAGGCCATCACAGAGGCCTGCAAGACGCGCTTCCGTCCGATCACGATGACGACCCTGGCTGCTATGTTGGGCGCTCTGCCCCTCGCGCTGGGCGGCGGCAACGGATCTGAGCTGCGCCATCCGCTCGGCGTGGCGATCATCGGCGGGCTGATCGTGTCCCAATTCCTCACCCTGTTTACGACGCCGGTCGTCTATCTGGCGCTGGCCCGGATGGTGCCGGGGCACCACCAAGGCCGCGCCGGCGGCCAGGCCACGCGCCGCATGGGCGGCGATTCCACCGGAGCAGCCCATGCGTAGCAAGTTTCTCCTCGTCGTCGCGGCGTCACTGGCCCTCTCGGCCTGTTCGATGCTGAAGCCGTATCATCGCCCCGACCATGCCAAACCGGCCGGCTGGCGCGAGGTGCCGCCGGCCAATGCTACTGTCCCCTCCGCCGACTGGTGGGGCAGCTTTGGCTCAGCTCCCCTCGACGGCATGATGGCCGAGGCCGCCAAGAGCAACCTCGACATCGCCGCCGCCGCCGCGCGCGTGCGCCAAGCGGACGCTCAAATTCGGATCAGCGGCGCGACGCTCCTGCCGACCGTCGACGCCAATGCGAGCTATGACCGCACTAAGTCGCCCGCTCTGCGCAATGTCAGCACGTCCTCGGTCTCCAGCACCTACAACGCCAATCTCAGCGCCAGCTACGAGTTCGACTTCTGGGGCAAGAACGCCGCCACGGTCGAGGCGGCCAAGGCCTCCGCTCAGGCCAGCCGGTTCGACCAGCAGGTCGTCGTCCTGACCACGCAGGCCAGTATCGCCACCACCTATTTCGATATGATCGGGACCCAGGATCGGCTGAAATCGGCCCGGGAGAGTTTGAAGGAGGCCGAGGAACTGCTGTCGGCCGAGCACGACCGCTTCAAATTGGGCACCGCGACCGACCTCGATGTGGCGCAGCAGGAAAGCGTGGTCGCCAGCGCCAAGGCTGCCATTCCGCCGCTGGAGCAACT
>CAZNZI010000746.1:0-2358 GCA_964577475.1 uncultured Rhodospirillaceae bacterium | reverse complement strand
GACGGCTCCAGCGATGCCGAGGTGCAGGCCGAGCCCGATGACACCGCGATATCGTTGACACCCATCATCAACCCCTCGCCTTCGACAAAAGCGAAGGAGATATTGAGGTTACCGGGGATGCGGTGCTCCAGATCGCCGTTGAGGTAGACCTCGGGCAGCTTCTTCTGGAGCCCCGTCCACATCCGGTCGCGCAGCTGGGTCAGGCGCGCGGACTCGCTGTCCATTTCTTCCTTGGCGATGCGGCAGGCTTCGCCGATCCCGACGCAGAGCGGCGTCGACAGCGTGCCCGAGCGCATGCCGCGCTCCTGGCCGCCGCCATGGATCAGCGCTTCGAGGCGCACGCGCGGACGGCGGCGCACATAGAGAGCGCCCACGCCCTTCGGCCCGTAGATCTTGTGACCCGAGATGCTCATCAGGTCGATGTTCATCGCATTGACGTCGAGCGGGATCTTGCCGACGGCCTGGGCGCAGTCGGTGTGGAAATACACGCCCTTCGAGCGGCAGAGCGCGCCGATCTCGGCGACCGGCTGGATCACGCCGATCTCGTTGTTGGCGGCCATCACCGAGACGATCGCGGTGCGATCGGTGATCGCGGCTTCGAGTTCCTTCAGATCGATCAGCCCGTTCGGCTTCACCGGCAGGTAGGTGACCTTGAAGCCTTCCTGCTCGAGATGGCGGCAGGTGTCGAGCACGCATTTGTGCTCGGTGTTGACGGTGATGATGTGGTCCTTGCGGTCCTTGTTGAACCGCGCCACGCCTTTGATGGCCAGATTGTTCGACTCGGTCGCGCCCGAGGTGAAGACGATCTCCTTCGCATCGGCGCCGATGATGGCGGCAATCTGCTCGCGCGCCGTCTCGACCGCGTCCTCGGCTTCCCAGCCATAGGTGTGGTTGCGCGAATGCGGGTTGCCGAACTTCTCGGTGAACCACGGGATCATCGCTTCCAGCACGCGCGGATCGCACGGCGTGGTCGCCTGATAGTCGAAATACAGAGGCCGCTTCTCGTCCGCGTTCCGGCCTGCCTGAACTGTGCTCATCTGACCCTCTTCCTTCCTAGGCGGCGCTGGCCGGGTTGAAGCTCAACCGCGCCACCGTCCGCCCGAAAGCGGACATGAACATATCGATATCGGCCTCGGTGGTCGTCCAGCCCAGGCTGATGCGGATCGCCGCATCGGCTAGGTCGACGGCCCCCATCGCGCCCAGCACATGGCTGGGTTCGATCTTGCCCGAGGAACAGGCGGCCCCGGCGCTGACGGCAACGCCCGCCAGATCCAAGGTCATCACCAGAGTCCGCGCGGCGATGCCTGGCACCGCGACGCAGATCGTATTCGACAGACGCCCGACCTCTTCGCCGAAGATCGCCGCATTGGGCAGGCGCGAGTCGATATAGCGTTCGAGCTTCACGCGCAGCTCGGTCAGCCGCTTCGCCTCTGCGGCAATCGCAGCCTTGGCGGCCTTGGCGGCAGCACCGAAGCCCGCGATACCCACGAGATTTTCCGTACCGGCGCGGCGGCGCATCTCCTGCGCGCCACCTAGCAGTTGCGGATCGAGTGCCTCGGCCGGATCGGCCAGCACCAGCGCGCCCACGCCCGATGGTCCGCCGATCTTGTGGCCCGACAATGCGAGCGAGGTCACGCGCAGCGCGCGGATATCGATCTCGAGCCGGCCCGCGGCCTGCACCGCGTCGCAATGGACGACCGCGCCGTGGCGGTGCGCCAGTTCGGCGGCGGCGAAGACCGGCTGGATCACGCCCGTCTCATTATTGGCCAGCATCAGCGCCACGAGCCCGGGCTCGCCGCGCGTCTTCAGCATTTCGTCGAGTGCCAGCAGATCGATCACGCCGTTCATATCGACCGGCACATGCTCGACATAGGCCGACTTCAGCACCGAGGAATGCTCGATCGCCGAGGCCAGGATGCGCGGGCGGCGCAGACCCCGCAGCGCCAATGCATTCGCTTCAGTGCCGCCCGAGGTGAAGATCACACCGGCCGGATCGGCGCCGACCAGCGCGGCAACGGCTTCCCGCGCCTCTTCGACCACACGGCGGGCGGCACGGCCGCTTTCGTGTACGGCCGACGGATTGCCGCCCATCTGCATTGCGCGCATCGCCGCCTCGGCCGCTTCGGGGCGGATTGGCGTGGTCGCGTTATGATCCAGATAGACACTCATCGTTTACTCGGCGGCCGGAATGGTTTCGGGCGCGGCGGGCGCGGCGCCGGGCAGCGCTGCGGGACGGAAGACGCGGCTGGTGCCCAGGAGACGCTTGTCGGCGACATCGCCGAGGGTCACCGAGCTGAGGTAGAGATAAATCTGATTGCCGAGTTCTTCCCACAGATCGTGGGTGAGACAACGGCCCTT
>CAZNZI010000745.1:0-3694 GCA_964577475.1 uncultured Rhodospirillaceae bacterium | reverse complement strand
GAAGGCTGAGGCAGAACGCCAAGCCTTCCACCACCTCCGCGGCGGCCTTTCTGCGCCGTTCCGGCGTGATCAGGTTGAGACGGCCAACCTGATCGTCCTCGCCGAAGTCACCCCAGTTCGAATGCTCCGGCCGGACCTTCCAACGCTTCGCCATTGCTCGACCTCGATCCGCCCTCTGCCGGCTCAAGCAATAGTGTCGCCCGCCACGCCTTTCATTGCCAGAGTTTCAGGAACACGTCCTTATACTCGAACTTGGCGTGCCAATCCTGACCGGCGGGCGGCAGGTTGGTCTTGTCCAGCATCTGGAACGGCACGTTCTCGCCATTGGGCTCGATCAGCGGCTGCTTGTTCAACACGCGGATCGCCTGATCGATGACGGCGTAGCCGAGATATTGATTGTCGAACGCGCAGTCCGCGACCTGGACGCGGCCGGCCCGGATGAAGTCGAGATTCTGCCCGTCGCCGAGCTGGCTGACCAATTTTACCTTGTCGCCCAGCCCGGCCTGCGCGATCGCATTGACCATGAAGGCCGCTGCCGGATCGAAGGGGCCGATCACATAGTTCACATCCGGGTGAGACTGGAGATAGCCCACCGTCTGCTGGCCGAGGGTGGTCGCCACCTGAGAGCCTGTCGTCTTCTGCAGCGGCTGCACCACGCAGGTCTTGCATTCCTTCAGACCGTCGAGGATGCCGGCGGTGACGACGTTCACCGTGGGGAATTCCTCGTCGGTGACCACCATGACATTCGCCTTGCCGCCCGAATCGGCGATGATCCATTCGGCCATGCGATGGCCGATCTTGCCCATGTCAGCGCTGACATCGGTCTCGTAGTTGAGCTTGTCGCCCTCGGGCTTCAACACCGGATTGGGCGAGTTGGTGCTGTCCGTGCCGGAAAGCACCGGGATGCCCGCTTTCTTCGCCGCGGCAAGACCGAGCTGAACGAAGTTAGGATCGATCGCCATCAGCAGGATCAAATTCGAGCCGGCCGAAATCGCGTCGAGGATCGCCGCGTTCTGCTTGCGCTGATCGGCGCCGCCGTCATATTGCGTGACCGTCCAGCCCAGCTTCTTCGCCGCTTCGCCGGCCGCCTCGGCGGGCGCCGTACAGCCGTGGAAGGCCGCGGCGCAAGGAATGATGCCTACCTTGATGCCCTTCGGCGCCTTGGCCGGTGCGGTCGGACCGGCGAAGGCTGTCGGGTCCTCCAGGCGCGCATGCTCTTTCGACGCTTCGGCACCGAAGGCAGCGCCGGCTGCCACCATCATCGCGGCTGCGGCAACGCCGCCGGTCATGCCGCGCTGGACTCGACTGATCAGTTCATTTGCGCTCATCGCTTTCCCCCTCGCATTGGTGATCCCAAAAAACGATTCCCACACCTGTTCATCAATGGGCGGCCGGCACGATCGTGTCGCCGACGCGCAATTCGCCGCCCTCGGTCACCTTCAAATAGATGCCGCAATCGATATTGTCGTAGGCCTCTTTCAGGCTCTTCGGAATGTTAAGGTCACGCGCGCCGGTGAACGGGTCGACATTGACGGCGGCGCAGCGATCGATACGCTTCGTCGCGGTCAGCGCAACGCGACCGGCGGTGATCGGCTTGCCGATCCAGGAAAACTCTTCCCAGGCGGGCAGCCCTTCGACGTAGAGATTCGCGCGGAAGCGCAGCGGGTGGACATCGGCATTCATCTTGTGTCCGAGGTCGCGAATGCTTTCGAGGTTGATCAGCGAGACGACCTTGCCGGTCGAAGTGTCCTGGAACGAGTGCCCAGGTGCCGATAGCACTTTCGCGGGCCCGTTCAGCTCTTTGGCAGAGAATGCGTTGAAGAACGCTTCGATGGCTCGCCGCCCGTCTTCCTGGTCGAGGCGGCCTTCCACCAGGATCTTCCCATCGCGCGCGATCGTCAGCATCTGCGTGGCTTCATCGAACTGCGTCTGGAGCTCAGCCAGATTTTCCTGCCGCATCAGCATCAGGAATACGATCTTGCTGATCCATTTCGGTTCCTGCGGATTGAATGCCGACGGCCCGTTCTCGATCGCATAGGCCCGGTCGAATGGAATGACCTCGCCCGGACTGAGCACGGCACTCTCCAGCCGCTCGGCCGAGAGGCCCTTCACCGGGTAGCGATACATTTCGACGATCCGCGCCATGAAGGTTCAGCCTCCCCCGCGCGACGTGATCCGGAAGGCCGTCATTCGGCCGCCTCCGTCCAGCTCTCCGAAAGCCCCAGACCGCTGGTGCTATAGGGCCGGCCCATGCGGTCGCGCGGCCAGGCCTGTCCTTTGGCCTGCACGCCGTTCACCGTCAGCCGGACGTTGAGAGCCGGCACCAGAACGGTGCAGACCCCATAGGGGCGCGGCGGTTCGGTCGCAGGATGCGAGTGGACCAGAATGGGATCGTCGAATTCGCTCCAGGTCATGACGATCTGCGTGTCATGCGCGTCGACGCGCTCGGTCCAGAAAAACTGCCCGTCACCGGATTTGGAGAATGAGGCGTCGACGACGGGGATCGAAAGATCTTTGAGGGCGGGCGCCAGCATTCCCTGCACGGTCTTTTGCAGCCAGCGCGCCGCCGCGATGTTGTCGGCGTAGATGCACCACCGGTCCTGGGTCAATTCGCTTTTCAGGTAAAGCACATGGCCCGGCCCCGCTGGAGAAAAGAGGATGCGCCAGAAGCTCGCCTCCGAAGAATGGGGGTCCCCATCCTTTTCGCTAATGCGAAGAAACTGATTTTCCCCGGTAATGATGACGCGGCTATCATCCATATCGCTCGCGCTGCCTTGAACTTCCGTGCTTTTTGGCTTCCTGGCGCCGCTATTCATCGCTCAAGCCTCTCCCCAACCGGCTGGACTGCGTGTATCGCCAATGAGCGTGCATCGTTGGGTTTGATCATTCCAACGAATGTTTATAATGTTACCCATTCATTTCTGTGATCATTCGCCTCTGGCCGGAATCGGGGAGTGACATGGCCGCACCGCTTGATCTCGACCAGCTCCGGACCTTCGTGGCGATAGCCGAATCCGGATCGTTTACGCGCGCCGCCGATGCCGTCAGCAAGACGCAGTCGGCGGTGTCGATGCAGATGCGGCGGCTCGAGGAGCGGATCGGCAAACCGATCTTCGCGCGCGACGGCCGGATGGCGAAGCTGACCGACGACGGCGAGCGGCTGCTCGGCTATGCGCGCCGCATGGTGCGTCTGTCGGAGGAGACCTTGAGCGCCTTCGACGAGACCGGCCTGTCCGGCTCGGTCCGGCTCGGCACCATCGACGATTATGCCGACCGCTTCCTTCCCGAAATCCTGGCCCGCTTCGCCCGCTCGAATCCGCGCGTCGAGGTTTCGGTGATTTGCGAACCGTCGCTGACCTTGAAGGAGATGGCGCAGCGCGGCGAAGTCGACTTGGCCATCGTCACCACCGGCGGCGATCCGTCGGCCAAGGTGGTGCGGCGCGAGCCCTTGCTGTGGGTCGCCTCGCATTCCCATGCCGTCGAACTCGAGGATGTCCTTCCGCTGGCCCTGTGCAAGCCGCCCTGCACCTGGCGGACTGCGGCCTTGGATGGCTTGGCTTCGATCGGCCGCAACTATCGCGTCCTGTACACCAACGGCAACTCGACCGTGGTGGCCGCGGCCGGTGATGCGGCGAGGACGAGCACAATCGCCGCGACGACGGTGCTGACTGCAACAGATCGCGCCCGGCGTACG
>CAZNZI010000744.1:0-1618 GCA_964577475.1 uncultured Rhodospirillaceae bacterium | reverse complement strand
CCGAATTCTTGAGGGCGGTCAGACCGCCGCCTTCCTGAAGATAGACAAACCGCTTCGTCATCGCCGCGGCGGCGTCCGGACCGCCGAGGATGCTGCCGGCGCGGAACAGTTTGGCCACGATCTCCTTGATCGCATCCTTCTCGGCGCTGGGATCGTTCTTGGAAAGCGGCGCGGGGCTACCCAATTGGCGGCACAGACGTTCGATCAGCGAGGCGCGCGTCTCGCGCATCTGACCTGACGCGATCAGCGGGCCGATCTTAGCAATGTCTTCCTTGGCGTCGCTCCGCTCGGCGGGCTGGCCCTTGTCATGCAGCTCGATGATGGCGGTGAGGGCGGCGGCCAGGTTGCGGTGCGAGCCGAGAATGTCCTGCAGCGCCGAGGGCGTGGCGATAAGATCGGCCAACACGCGGTCCAGCAGCGCCAGCACGTCGGCGTCGCCGTTGGGCTCGATCAGTTCGGCGATACGGGCGAGCTTCGCCAGCCAATCGCGGTGCTGGACCAGATCGCGGCACAGCACCACGAGGGCCATGTAGCTCGCTTCGTCGGGCGGTACGGCGCGCTTGATGCGATCGTAGGTCGCCTTGAAGTCCTTGCCCTTGAACTCGGGGAGCGATCCGCCCTCCTCGGCTTTGCGCACACGGGCACTGGCCTGGGCGGCGAATTTGTGAAGCTCCTCGCGCCGCACCTTGGCGTCGGTGCCCGAGGCCTTGGCCTGGACTGTCGCCACGCGATCGACCGCCGACGGATACAGCGTATCGGCATCCTGGAATTTCTTGAGCGCTTTGTAGTTGTGCAGCAGTTCGGTCGGCGTCAGGAACACCTGCTCGACATATTTGCGCAGCAAACGACCCATGGTGAGGCGACTGTCGAGCGCATAAAAGTCCTCGAGCTTCGCGCATTGCGGCGCTTCGTCGATCGGGACGATCGTCACCGGCGCCTCGGAGGCCGCGCGGGTCTCCTCGAGAATCACGGTCTCGGTGGTCTGGCCGTCGGCGCGTCTCCACGACTTGACGACCTTCACGCCACCGACGCGCGGCTTGTTGAGAATCCCTTTGGCAACTTGACGCGCCGCGGACTCCGTCTCGCGCGTCTCTTCCAGAACCCAGCGCTCGTCACGCAGGGCAAGGATCTCGAATTCTGCTCGACCCCCGCTCATAACGCTCCAACCCCCAACTCGCCCCTATTATATAGGGACAAACGATTAAAAGGGAGTGCTCCCCCTATTGCGAAGGCCCCCCCTGCGCCGCCAGCAACTTCTCGGTCAAGTCACGGATATTGCGCGTGAAAATACCGAGCAGGCCACGCACGAACGGGTCGGTCTTGCGCAGTTTCTGTTCTAGTACCGTTTCGGTGACGATGATGACGGTGGTGGCTTCGACGGTCTTGGCCTGGGCCATGCGCGGCTTGTTGTCGACCAGCGCCATCTCGCCGAAGATGCCGCCGGCGCTGATATGGCCGAGCACCTTCTGGTCACCGCCGGACATGTTCTTGCTGATCTCGACCTTGCCGCTTTCGACCAAATAGGCGCAGCGGCGGCCGGTTTCGCCTTCCTTGAAAATGATTTCCCCGGGTGGGAAGACGCGACGATCCAGAATATCGTGACCGGACATAACTACTT
>CAZNZI010000743.1:0-2359 GCA_964577475.1 uncultured Rhodospirillaceae bacterium | reverse complement strand
CGCCGCAAGGCGCTCTATGAGCCCGTGCACGGCACCGCACCCGACATCGCCGGCAAGAGCATGGCCAATCCGCTGGCCACCATCCTGTCGATGGCGATGATGCTGCGCTATTCCTTCGACATGGGCGCCGAGGCCGATCTGATCGAGAACGCGGTGAAGACCGTGCTCAACAGCGGCCTGCGCACCGCTGACATCATGGTCCCGGGCGCCAAGAAAGCCTCGACCAAGGACATGGGCGACGCGGTGATCAAGGAATTGGACAAGGCAGCGTAAGCCGCCTTTCCAGAGGACCTGTCCCTTCTCCCCTTGAGGGTGCTTGGGCTGCAAACGCTCCACTGGAGCGTTTGCGGGCGCCCGACGCAGGTTAGGATGGGGGGTCGCCGCGCGTTGCGCGGCATAAGACTAAATCGGGCGCTCCGCGCCCCTACCCCCCCACCTCGGTCCTCCCCTCAAGGGGGGAGGAAGATGTTCTTCGATGTTCCCGACCTCCTAAAACGTCACATGCCGCAACTTATCCGGGTTGCGGACCAGATAGATCGCGACGATCTGACCGTCGCGCGTCTCGAAGGCCATCGTGTCGAGCGTGCCGTCGGGTTCCCGCATGACGAAGCCTGCCATGCCGTTGATGGTGGCTGGACGGAGTTCGCTCTGGGTAATCACTGCGCTCTTACGCGCAATACCCTCCAGGAACCGGACGATCTTGTCGTTACCCAGGATCGGCTTGAGCGCCGCCGATTTCTTGCCGCCGCCGTCGGAATAGAGCACGGCATCCTTTGCGAGCAGGTTCATCAGCCCCTGCACATCGCCCAGATCGGCGGCCTTGCGGAAAGCGCGCGCGAGACGCTGGCCCTCTTCCTGTGACGCGGGAAAGCGCGGGCTTTCCGCATGGATGTGCTCGCGGGCCCGCGCGGCCAATTGCCGGCAGGCCGCCTCGTTACGGTCGATCGCGCGGCTGACCTCCGCATAGTCGAGATCGAAAACGTCGTGCAGCAGGAAGGCCGCGCGCTCCAGCGGCGAGAGTCGTTCGAGCGTCATCATCAATGCCATCGAGAGATCGTGGGCGAAGTCGCTTTGCGTGTCGGCATCGAAGGCCTCGTCGACCACCGGCTCGGGCAGCCAAGGACCGACATAGACTTCGCGCCGCGCCTGGGCTGATTTCATCCGGTCGAGGCAAAGACGTGTCACGACCGTGCTGAGAAAGTGACGCGGCTCCTTGACCGCGTCGCGATCGGCGGCATGCCAGCGCAGATAGGCGTCCTGCACCGCATCCTCGGCTTCGGCGCGCGAGCCGAGCATGCTATAGTCGAGGCCCACCAGCCGGTGCCGGTGGGCCTCGAAGATCGCAGCACTTTCGTTGTCGGCGGTCGCGCTCATTGTAAGTGTCCTCGCTCTGCGCTCCGCGCAACCGCGTCGTGCTCCGCACGCAGACGAATGATCGCGGCGAAGCCGCGGGCGCGCTGCGCGCTCATGCGGCCTTCTCGATAGCCCGGAGAACGGGCCGCGTCTCGCCGCCGACGGTAAGGCGCATGCAGGCATGGCCGTGACCCATCGCATACTTCACGGTCGGGAAGATGCGGGCCGCGGTGACGGCGAAGGCGAGCGACACCAGGCCGCGCTTGCCCCAGCAGTCGATGATCGCGTCGCGCTTGGCATCGGCCTCGGGGGAGTGGTTGAGCGTCGCTTCGGCGAAGCCGACGGCCAGTGCCACATCATCGGGCATCGCTTCGATGTCGCGCGCCACCACAGCCCGCAGGACGGCCGGGTCGACGCCGTCCTTCTGCGCCATGTCGATGGTGAGTTGCGTGCAAGGCCCACAATCCTCGGCCATCACGGCGACGATCTTCGCCGCGTAGTAAGGTGCCGCCGGGACATCCTTGCGGTATTGGCCCATGGCCATCACCTTGGCGAAGGCAAGCGCCGCCGCCGTATCGGCATCGGCCATCTCGCGCATATAGCTGGTGTCATAGTTCCAGGTCTTTTCAAAACCGGTGAGCTGGCGCCGGATCAACCACTTCATCATAGCGCTTCTCCTTCTCTCAGGCGACGGCGGCGGCCCGGTTCGCCATCGACATCTTGGCTGCCTCATGGGCGGCTTCGCCGGCGGGCTGGTGGGTCGTCACATTGACGCGGTTCCAGAAGTTGATAACGCCGATGGCGAGCACGAGCGCCGACAACGCCCGCTCGTCGTAATGCTTGCGGGCCTCATCCCAGATCTCGTCCGGCACCGCATCGGCGCGGTCGCTCAACCGTGTCGCCGCTTCGGTCAGGGCCAGGGCTGCCCGTTCGGCATCGGTGAAGTATGGCGCGTCACGCCACACCGCGACGGTCCACAGCCTTTCGTCGGTCTCGCCGATCTACT
>CAZNZI010000742.1:0-1934 GCA_964577475.1 uncultured Rhodospirillaceae bacterium | reverse complement strand
AAGCGCTCCAAATCTATGGCGCGAACATCGGCGGGCTCGAAGTGTCGACCAAGTCGATCCGCAGCGAACCCTGCCCGCCGCGCAACGGCTACGCGCAGAACCTGGCCGGCATCATCAACGACGCACCTTCGATGAAGGCTTATTCGATCCATGCCTGTGTCTACAAACCCAGGGCCGAGGAGTCCGTGCGCCTGCTCGCCTACGGCTCCACGGCGGCCGACCTGATCGGCGTGTATGGACCGCGCCTCACGGCCGAGATCCAGCGGCTACGGATCAACATTCAGCGCCGCGTCTATGTCATCTTCGACACGGATATCGGCTACATCCAGTGCGAGACCGAGGCGCAGCCCGAGGGTTTCTATTGCGAAGCCCAATCGACCGACAGTTGGCCGGCATTGGCTGCCGTGCTGACTCCCGACCGCGTCGAGCGGCTGCACAAAGCCGGTTACGCGGATCCCGGCCGCGCGCCGAATTATTCGAAGACCTATGCGGCCGGCAAAATCACCGATGCGGCTTTGGCGGCGGAAATCCTCACGCTACTGCATGACGTATACGGGTATTACGGCGCCAGCAAACTGGCGATCAAGACCGACGAGGGCTAGCCAAGCCGAAATCGTCAGGCGCGCCGTCCGCGCATGGCGCGTTTCTTCATCACCGGCTTCGTCTTCGCGCCGTTCTTCGCCTCGACCAGGGCGCGGATTTTCGCGGCATCTTCCGGCGTGGCCGGACTGAAGATCAGAAGGCCGAGATCGGGCCTTCCGTCGACGGCGAAGGATGAATAATCGAGCGCCAGCATCCCCGCCGCGCGGTGCTTGAGATGCTTGGTGCCCTCGCCATAGGTGCTGACGTCGTTGCTGCGCCACAGCGCCGCGAAGTCGGGGCTCTTCTGCGACAGTTCCTCCACCATCGCCTTGACCGCATCGGCGGCGCCGGCACGCGCGGCATCGGCGCGGAACGTGGCGACGCAGAACCGCGCCACGCCGTCCCAGTCCTTCTGCACCGCGCGCACCTTGGGATCGAGGAAGATGCGGCGCAGGATGTTGCGTTCCGGATTTTGCGCGACCCCGTTCTCGTGCGCTGCATTGAACAGCACCGCTTCGGCCGCGCGGTTCCACGCCACGACATCCCAGGTGGCCGTCTTGATCTGCGCTGGCACGAACTCGAACGCATCGAGCATGCGCTGCAACCGGGGCGAGATGCCCTCGGCGGCCTTGTAGCGCACCTCGGGCGGGCGGCCGAGGCCGAGCAGGAAGAGATGTTCGCGCTCGACATCGGTCAGCAGCAGCGCCCGCGCGATGCGGTCGAGTACATCGGCCGATGGCGCGCCGCCACGCCCCTGCTCCAGCCAGGTGTACCAGGTGGCGCTGACATGGGCGCGCTGCGCCACCTCTTCGCGCCGCAATCCCGGCGTGCGCCGCCGCGTCATCGGCAGCCCGAAGGCCGCCGGGTCGAGCCGCGTGCGGCGGTCCTTCAGATAGGTGCCGAGCGTATTGCCCTCGGCGGCCGGCATCGACGGCATGTGGCGGCGTCCTGTTAGCAATTATACCCGTATAAGATCCAATCTTTACCTGGATAGTTTACCGCCCCAGATTGCGCTCCGTCACCCCATTTCCCAGTCTGGAGAGGTCCCATGCGCGTTTTCGTCACCGGTGCCACCGGCTTCGTTGGATCGGCCGTGGTTCAGGATCTGCTGGCCGCCGGCCATTCGGTCCTGGGCCTCGTGCGCTCGGATGCCAATGCCGAAAAGCTGGCCAAGGCCGGCGCCGCCGTCCACCGCGGCGACATCACCGATCTCGAGAGTTTGAAGCGCGGTGCCGCCGCGTGCGACGGCGTGATCCACACCGCCTTCATCCATGATTTCTCGAAATTCGCGGAGAGCTGTGCCGTCGATGCGCGCGCGATCGATGCGCTGGGCGAAACTCTGGCCGGCTCCC
>CAZNZI010000741.1:0-3492 GCA_964577475.1 uncultured Rhodospirillaceae bacterium | reverse complement strand
GAAGCCACCGTCGGTGAGGTAGACGAACTCGCGCACAGAGCCGATGCCGCCACGCCATTCGCCCGGCGCCACCACGTTCTCGCGCAACTCATAGCGGTTCACGCGCAGCGGCAGATGGGATTCGATGTCTTCCACCGGATTGTTGCGCGTGTTGGCATAGAGCGTATCGACCGTGTCCATCCCGTCGCCGCCTTGGCGGCCGCCATAGCTGCCCTCCAGGATTTCCATATGCACCCACTGCTGATCGGCTTCCGTCTGGCCGCTGAACGCGACGACGCGCAGGTTGCCGATGCCGGCGCTGACCTGATCCGGCACCGCCTGGGCCATCGCCTTCATCACCGTGTCGGCCAGCGCATTGCCGGGGCAGAACCGCGCGATGACGGGCGCGGGGAAGATCGGGTTGGCGAGGCAACCCTTGGGCGCCACGATCTTGATCGGCCGCGTCAGCCCGCTGTTCTGCGGGATCTGCCCGTAGACGACACTGTCGAGCAGGATCGAGCGCAAGGTCAGCCAGATCGCGCAATCGACCGTGCCTTCGAAGGGCATGTTGATCGGCCGGTCCGAGACCTGCGGCGCGGTCCCGGCGAGATCCACCGTCATCTCATCGCCCTTTACCGTGATCGATGCGGCGATCTTGATGTCCTTGCGCGCTGGATCAGGATCGTCGAGATAACCGTCGATGAAGGTCTCGGCGGCATAGACACCGTCCGGAATCTCGCGGATCGCGTCGCGCATCAGGCGCTCGGAATAGTCCATCAGATCTTCGTAGGCGCCGTTGACCGTCTCCATCCCGTAGCGCTTCACGAGATCGAGGAAGCGCTGCGCGCCGATCTGGGCAGCCGAGATCTGGGCGTTCATGTCGCCGACGACCAGGTCGGAAATGCGGATATTGTCGCGCACCATGTGCCAAACGGCATCGTTGCGCTTGCCTTGGTCGATCACCTTGATCGCCTTGAACTGCAGGCCCTCGGCATCGGTGTCGACCGCGTCGACCACACCGCAACTGCCGGGCGTGTGGGCGCCGATATCGAGGTGGTGCGCCGTGGTGACCGAGAAGCCGATCATTTCGTCGTTGTGGAAGACCGGCACGCAGAAGGCCACGTCGGGCCCGTGGCTGGCGCCGCCATAGGGATCGTTGTGCATGATTACGTCGCCCGGGCGCAGTTTCTCGCCGCGCAGCTTCATCCGTTCGAGGATGCCGCGGATATAGCCGGGGATCGGGCCCGACTGGAGCGGTGTGCTCATCTTGCACTCACAGAGCTGGCGGCCCTGGGCGTCGGTCAGCGCCGCGCCGAAGTCTTCCGACTCGCGGATGATGCTCGAATAGCTCATCCGCATGAGCTTGTGACCCATCTCGATGGCGATGTTCTCAAGCGCGCCCTGGATCACCGCACCGGTGATCGGGTCGACGCGCGTCGCGGGCTGGATGCGACGATTGGAGCCTTCGAAACCAGGCATCAGGCTGCTCCTTTGGACGAGAGAATGAGATTGCCGGCGGCGTCGTTGGTGGCGCTCCATCCCGGCGGAATAACGGTGGTGCTGTCCTTCTGCAGGACGATGGCGGGACCCATGAACGCCTGCCCCACCGGCAGCGCGGACCGGCGGTAGAAGGCGGTCTCGAACGGCTTCAGCTCGCCGCCGACGCGGAACATGCACTGGCCCTTGCGGATCAGCGCCGATTTGAGATCGCCGCCCTTCGGCGCCGTCAGCTTTTCGAGCTTCGGCATCGGGCCGATACCCATGACGCGGATATTGACGATCTCGATCGAGTTTTCGGGGAAGTTGTGGCCGTACTCTTTGCGATGGGCCTCGTTGAACTTGTCCCACACGCCCTTCAGCCCTTCGGGCGTCACGGTGCCGCTGGGCAGCGGGATCTTCAATTCGTAGCCCTGGCCGACATAGCGCAGATCGCCGTCCCGCTGGAACGAGATCGACTTGGTGTCGAGATGATCCGCCGCGAACTGCTGCGTCAATTGACGCTCCATCTCGGTCAGGTCGGTATTGAGCCGGTTGAGATCGACATTCCCGCTGACCTGGAACTGCGTGCGGATCGTATCATATTTGAGGTCGGTGGTCAGCAGACCCATGGCCGAGGTGATGCCCGGATAGGGCGGCACGATGACCTCGGGAATCTCAAGCATCGCAGCCACTTCGCAACCATGCAGCGGACCGGCACCGCCGAAGGCGACCAGCGCGAATTCGCGCGGATCGACGCCCTTCTGAATGGTGCGAGAACGGATCGCATTGGCCATGTTGCTGTTGATGACGGTCAGCACGCCCTCGGCCGCTTCCAGCTTGTCCATGGCAAGCTGATCGGCGAGTTCCTGAATCACCTTCTCCGAGGCCGCCGCATCGAGCTTCATGCCGCCGCCAAGGAAGTCATCCTTGTCGAGACGGCCGAGCACCAGGTTGGCGTCGGTCACGGTCGGCTGGGTGCCGCCGCGGCCGTAGGCGGCCGGGCCCGGCACGGCGCCCGCGCTGCGCGGCCCGACGCGGAAAGCACCACCCTTGTCGACGAAGGCGATCGATCCGCCGCCCGCGCCGATGGTGTGAATGTCGATCATCGGCAGCAACAGCGGGAAACCGGCGATGCCGGTGCTGCGCGGATCGGTCTCGGCATAGCGTCCGTCGATCACGATGCCGATATCGGCGCTGGTGCCGCCGATGTCGAAGGTGATCAGCTTCTTGCGCTGGCTAAGTTCACCGATCCAGGCGCCGCCCAGCACGCCCGCGGCGAGGCCCGAGAGCAGGGTGAGAACCGGCTTCTCGCTCACCATCGACGGCGTGGCGACGCCCCCGTTCGAGCTCATGATGCGCAGATCGGCACGAACACCAGCGTTGCGCAACGCGCCTTCGAGCCGGCCGATATAGGTGTGCATCTTCGGCCCGACGAAAGCGCAGAGGCAGGCGGTGGTGAAGCGCTCGAACTCGCGGAACTGCGGCGACACCGCCGACGAGGTCGTGACGAAGGCTTCGGGGAATTCCTTGGCGATGATCTCCTTGGCCCGCGCCTCGTGCGCCGGGTTGAGGTAGGAGAACAGGAAGCACACGGCGATCGACTCGACGCCTTCCGCCTTCAGCTCGCGGGCGGCGGCGATCACCGCCTGTTCGTCCAAGGGTTCCAGCTGCGCGCCCTGGGGCGGGGCGAGGCGACCGCCGACCACCTTGCGGTGACGCCGCTGCACCAGCGGACGGCTTTGCCAGGGCAGTTCCTGCTTGATCGAGTAGTGCTCGACGCGTTGGTGGCGCGCAATGTGGATGATGTCGCGGAAACCTTTGTTGGTCACCATGCCGGTCTTGGCGCCCTTGTGCTCCAGCACCGCGTTGGTGGCCGTGGTCGTGCCGTGCAGCACGTAGTCGATATCCTTTGGCGCGACATTGTTGTCGCGGCAGATTTCGGTGACGCCCTGCACGATGCCGCGCGACGGATCGTCGGGCGTGGTCGAAACCTTGTGGATGGCAACCGTGCCGGTATCCATGTCGCAATCCACG
>CAZNZI010000740.1:0-4934 GCA_964577475.1 uncultured Rhodospirillaceae bacterium | reverse complement strand
CCAGCGCTGCGAACAGCAGCGGGATCTGCATCCGCGCATTGGCTTGCAGCATCAGGAAGCCGAGTCCGGCGCTCGATCCGACCCATTCGCCGATGATCGCGCCGATCGGCGCGACGGCGGTTGCGACGCGCAGGCCCGAAGCCAGAGCCGGCAGGGCGGCCGGGAGCCGCAGGCGGAACAGCGTTGCCATGGGTCGCGCATTCATCGTCCGTGCGAGTTCGATCCAGCCCGGGTCGGTACGGCGCAGACCATCGAGAAACGCAGCGCTGACGGGAAAATAGATGATCACCACCGCCATCGCGATTTTGGACGAGAGCCCGTAGCCGAGCCACAGCACCAGCACGGGGGCGAGCGCGAAGACGGGTACGGCCTGACTCGCCACCAGAACCGGCAGCATCACGCGGCGCAGATTGGGCGAGGCGGCCATGCCGAGTGCGCTCAACCCGCCGAGCAGTGCGCCAAGCGCGAGACCAATGCCGATCTCGAGGAAGGTGATGCCGGCCTGCGCAAGAATCGTGTCCCAGCGCGCCCACCACATCTCGGCGACCGGCACGGGACCGGGCAGCAGGTAATTGTGGCCACCGGCCGCCCAGGCGAGCAGTTGCCACAGGATGACGATCGCGGGAATTACCGCGAGCCGCGCGAGCACGAGGCGTGTCCGCGGTGTCATGCTGCCTCCGCGGCGAGACGGTCGAGCAGCTCGGCTTGGCGCCGAAGGAGGTCCGGATCGGCCGGGTCACGTGGCGTGTCGCCAGCCGGTTCGAGCGGCGTCGACAGCCGGGCCGGCCGGCCGGTCATGACGACGATACGATGGCCAAGGCGCAAAGCCTCCAGCGGATCATGCGTCACCAGCAGCACTGTCCGGCCGCGCAGTTCTTCGGCGGCCAGGGTTTGCAGCCGCAGGCGCGTGATCGCGTCGAGTCCCGAGAAGGGTTCGTCCATCAGCACGACCGGCCGGTCTTCCATCAGGGTGCGCGCGAGGGCGACCCGCTGGCGCATGCCGCCCGACAGGGCCGCGGGACGCAGATGGGCCGCGTTGGCGAGCCCGAGCCGCGTCAGCAGAGCCAGGGCCGCTGCGCGCGGCGGCGCATGATCGCGGAGCCGGAAGCCGAGCAGCGTGTTGTCGAGCGCGTCGAGCCACGGCAGCAGCAGATCCTGCTGCGCCATCAGCGCGACTCGGCCATTCAACGGCGCGCCGTCGCCGGCCTCCACGGTGCCGGTCGCGCCGGCGGTCAGCCCCGCGATCAGCCGCAGCAGACTCGATTTGCCGACACCGCTCGGCCCCAGCAGGCAGGTGCAGAGTCCCGCATCGAGGGTGAAATCGAGTCCGTCGAACAGCGGTATGCCTTCGTACAACAGCCGGGCGCCGCGCACGGACACGCCGGGCGCGGTTGGGGTGGACGACGATGGGGAGATGGACGAAGAAGCGACCACGAATTGCGTCCCTACGCCGGTACGAGCCGGATCAGGTTCTAGGGGTCGCTCCGTGATGGAGCCTCTCAGCCGACGATCGGCTCCCCCCGCTGAAGGGCGCCATAATGGCCCCAGCCCCGGAATCACGCAAGCATGGATCGCGCAAGGGCGGCGCAGGGCCGCTCACGCACCTGTCAGAACCGCTCGGATCTGGGTGGCTAGTTCCTCGTTCTGGAAGGGCTTTTGCAGCAGCCGGATGCCGGGATCGAGGCGGCCCTGATGGATGACCGCATCTTCGCTGTAGCCGGACATGTAGAGCACTTTGAGCTCGGGTCGCTGCGTGAGCAGAATCTCCGCCAGCCGCCGGCCATTCATGCTGCCGGGCAGCGAGATGTCGGTCAGCAGCAGGGCGATTTCGGGATGCTTGGCGAAGATCGGCTGCGCTTCGTCGGCGTCGCCCGCGTGAAGGACGGTATAGCCGACGCGGCTGAGTACGGCGTCAGCCAAGCTGCGCAGATCGGCATCGTCCTCGACCACCAGAATGGTTTCGCTGCCGGTGGCCAGCGGCGCCGGCTTCAGCACTTCGACGGCACTGCCGTTGAGGGGAAGGCCGCCCTGCATGCGCGGCAGGTAAAGCCGGACGGTCGTGCCTTCGCCCGGTTCGCTGTAGATTTTCGCATGCCCACCCGATTGCCGCGCGAATCCGTAGACCATGCTGAGACCCAAGCCGCTGCCCTTGCCCACTTCCTTGGTGGTGAAGAAGGGTTCGAAGGCGCGCTCGATCACCTCGGCACTCATGCCGGTTCCGGTGTCGCCGACGGCCAGCACGACATAGTCGCCTTGGACGACCTCGAGCCTAGAGGCACTGGAATCGTCGTCCAGACGCTCGTTGTGGGCGTCGATGGTCAGCTTGCCGCCCTCGGGCATCGCGTCGCGGGCATTGAGCGCGAGGTTGAGCAGGGCCGACTGCAACTGCCCCGGATCGGCTTCGCAAACCCACAGGTCGTCGGCGCACACGACTTTCATTTCGATCGCTTCGCCCAGCGTCCGCTGCAGCAATCCGACCGTCTCCTGTATCGATACGGTCAAGTCGATCGGCTGGGGCCGCAATGGCTGTTGGCGGGCAAAGGCCATCATGCTGCGGGTGAGGCTGGCGCCCTTGCGTGCGGCGGCGGCGCAGATATGCAGCCATTCGCGCAATTGCGGCCGGTCGAGAAGCTCGCCGTCGATCAGGTCGAGGCGGCCGAGGATGACGTTGAGCAGGTTGTTGAAATCGTGCGCGATGCCGCCGGTCAGGTTGCCGACGGCTTCCATCTTCTGCGCCTGCATCAACTGGCGCTCGGCCTCGGCGCGTTGGAGCTGCGCGCGTTTGAGATCGGTGATGTCGTGGAAGGTGCCGATTGCGATGTGTTCCGTTTCGGGCGTGTCGCCCGGACCGGACTGAGACTGGATCCAGCGCGTCTCGCCGGTATCGGGACGGATGACACGGAATTCGGCCGGCGGGTTCCTTTCACCGCGGGACAGGCGGTCGCGCCGTTGGTCCAGGAAGCGACGGTCGTCGGGATGGATCACCGAAAGCAGCGTCGCCCGACCGGGCTGCGTGACCGCGGGATCGAGGCCGAGGATGCTGAACATCTCGTCGGACCACCGCGATACCCCGGTCGCTATGTTGAGTTCGACGCTGCCGACCATGCCGACGCGCTGTGCCAGCGCCAGATGCTTCTGGCTTTCGCGGTACTGCGCATCGCGTTCGCCCAGCTCGAGCATCGCCAGCTTGAGTTCGGTGATGTCCTGGTCGATGCCGATCAATTTCTGCGGGTTGCCGTCCGCACCGATGACCGTCTCCACCTTGTGATAGATCCAGCGCACGCTGCCGTCGGGCCGGACGATGCGGAATTCGAGCGGTGCGGTCGAAGCGGCGCGCAAAGCGTCGCCGCGATGGGCGATGACCACGGCGCGGTCGTCGGGATGGACCGCGGCCAGAAAGGTTTCGCCGCCGGGCGTCGTCTTGGCGGGTTCGAGACCGAGCAATTCGTACATGCCGTCCGACCAATAGGTGCGGCGGGTGGCGAGGTCGACCTCGGCGCTGCCGATGCGTCCGATCCGCTGCGCGCGCGCCAGATGTTCGCGACTGATTTGCAGCGCTTCTTCCATGCGCCGGCGGTCGGTGATGTCCTGATAGGTCGTGATCATGCCCCTGGGCGCGCCGCCGGCGCCCATGATCATCTCGACCTGGCGATAGACCCAGCGGTGTTCGCCATCCAGCCTTGTGATCTGCATTTCGCGTGGCGGACTGGGAATGCCCTGCAATTCCTGCTCGCGGATGCGGTGAGCCAGATCACGGTCCGCGGGCGGAAGCAGCGGCAGGAAATTCTCGAAGGTCGGCGGGGTAGACGGATCCAGACCGAACAGCACGTAGAGCTGCTCACTCCACACCGCGCTCTTCGCTTCGAAATCGATCTCGGCGCTGCCGATCTTGCCGACCCGTTGCGCCATGGCCAGGTGCTCGCGACTCTGTCGCAACTGCGTTTCGTGATCCTGGAGCGCCAGGGCGGCACGCTTGTTTTCGGTGATGTCCTGGAAGGCGACGATCGTGTTGATTGGCTTTCCGTCGTCGTCGAGGATCACGTCGGACTGTCGGCGGAGCCAACGGATTTCGCCGTTGGGCCGTTGGATGCGGAATTCGGTGAAACCGCCGCTCCGGCCCTCGCGGGTGGCGGCCTGGGCTGTTGCTGCGATCGTACGATCGTCGGGATGGACGCAATTGAGGAATTGCGAGAAGCCGGGTGGCACCGCTCCCGGCTTCAGGCCGAGAAGGTGGTACAATTCGTCGGACCAGACATGGGTGTGGGCCCTCATGTCGACTTCGGCGCTGCCGACCATGCCGACCCGCTGGGCCTGGGCGAGATGTTCGCGGTTACGGCGTAGACGGGCTTCGCTGTCGTGCAACGCTTCTTGTGCGCTCTTCTGGTCGGTGACGTCCTGGAGCGAGATGATGATCTTGGTCGTCCGCCCCCGGGCATCGGTCAGTTTTTCGGACTGCCGGCGCAGCCAGCGGACTTCGCCGCTCGGCCGGACGACGCGGAGTTCGCCATCGTCGAGAATCTGTCCTGCTTCGGTGAGCGCGCGATACCGAGACAGCCGTTCCCGATCATCCGCATGCACGAAGGGCAGGAAACTGTCGAAGCTCGCGGGAATGCTTCCCGGTTCGACGCCGATCAGGCGGTACAGTTCGTCCGACCATCGGTCGACGCCTCGGACGAGATCGATCTCGGCGCTGCCGATATGGGCGATCGCCTGGGCGCGCGCCAGGTGCTCGCGGCTGGCCAGTAGCTCGGACTCGTTGGCGCGCAATGCGGCTTCGATGGTCTTGCGATCGGTGACGTCGATATAGGTCGCGATATGCCTGACCGGCTTGCCGGCCTCGTCGCGAAAAAGCTGCACCTGGCGATAGAGCCAGCGCACTTCGCTGTCGGGCCGCACGATGCGGTGCTCGAGGGGCGCCAGCGGCTGGCCGCGCT
>CAZNZI010000739.1:0-7438 GCA_964577475.1 uncultured Rhodospirillaceae bacterium | reverse complement strand
GCAAGGCGGCGTGCGAGGATTTGTGTTTCTCAGCGGGCAGCCACACCTGCGCGACGGGTCCGATCCGCAATCCGCACAATCCTGAATATTCGGCCGGTGGCTCGTCGGGCGGCAGCGCGGCGCTGGTGGCAGCTGGCGAAGTCGAGATGGCGCTGGGCGGCGATCAAGGCGGGTCGATCCGCACGCCGTCGGGCTGGTGCGGCATCTACGGGTTGAAGCCGACCTGGGGTCTGGTGCCGCTGACCGGTGGTATGCCGATCTCCTATTCGGTCGACCATTGCGGCCCGATGTGCAACAGCACCGCCAATGTCGCGCTGCTGCTCAGCGTGATCGCCGGCACCGACGCCCATGATCCGCGCACCTGGCATGCGCGCGTCGGCGATTACGAAGGCGCGCTCAATAAGGACGTGAAGGGGCTCAAGATCGGCGTGCTGAAGGAAGGCTTTGCGCATCCGACCGGCAATCCGCTGACGCCTGAGACCGACAAGAAGGTCAAGAAGGCGCTGGCCGATCTCGAGAAGATAGGTGCGGTGGTCGAGGAGATTTCGATCCCAGCCCATTACGACGCACCCCATATCTGGACCGGCGTCATCCTCGAAGGCGCGGCCGAGATGATGATCAAGGGCTTCGCCATGGGCAACAACTGGCCCGGCTACTACACGACGTCGTTGCAGGAGGCTTTTGCACGCGGGTGGGCATCGCGGCCCGACGATGTCTCGGAAACGGTGAAGCTGGTACTGCTGTTGGGCGAATACATGCACCGCAACTATCACAACCGCTATCACGCCAAGGCGCAGAATCTGCGCGTGCCGCTGCGCAAGGCGTATGACGACGCACTCGCAAAGTACGACATGCTGGCGATGCCGACGCTACCGTTCCCGGCGACCAAGATTCCGCCGGCGGATTGCAGCCGCGAGGACTATGTCGACCGCGCGCTCAACATGCAGCAGAACACCTGCCCCTTCGACGTCAGCGGGCATCCGGCCTTCACCGCGCCCTGCGGCATGGTCGACGGTCTGCCGGTCGGCCTGATGCTGGTCGGCAAGCACTTCGACGAGGCGACGCTGATCCGCGCCGCCCATGCTTTCGAGATGTCCGGAGATTGGAAAAAGAGATAGCGAGGCCTGCGGGCCGCGTGCTTCAGACTTGGGCGGTGCGCTGAATCAGGCCTTCGAGCAGGCGCTTCAACTCTTCCAACTCGCGATTGCCGCAGCTCTCGACGATTTCATCCTGATGTGAGGCTGCAAGCTTATTCAGCCGCTCGTTTACCACACGGCCGCGCTCGGAGATGAAAATCAATACCTTGCGTCCATCGTCCGGATCGGCCCGCCGATAAACCAGATTTTGCGCCACCATACGGTCGAGCGTCTTGGTCAATGTCGGGTGGTTTAGAAGCGCGACCTGTGCGAGATCGCCTGTCGGACGGCCATTATTTTCGGCAAGCAGCTTTAAAATGCGCCACTGCTCGACCGGAATCCCCTCGTCACGAAACTCGTCGTCAAGCTGCCGGTTGATCTGGCGGTCCGCCTGGGCGAGAAGATAGGCGATGTATTCGTTGATCGGACGTGTGCGCGCCATTTCTATTCTGTGATCGTGTTGAACCGGCAAGAGTTTGACTTTTCAAGAATTGATAGTGGTGCTATCGTTTTTTGACAAGAGGGGAAACAGTCCGGATCGACAAAAACAGCACGGGACAACCGGTCGCGAACCGGTGCCCCAATCGGATCTGGCGTGGGGGCGTTATGATCGGGATTGGCCATGTCTCATCGGGCGTCGCAAGGTCGGCGCTGACGTTGCCGCCGAGCATCGTGTTCCAGCGCGGCGACGCCCTTGATGTCAAAAAATTGCGTGGGCGCCGGCCGTCGGGCCGTTTGCGCATCGCGCTTCTCGCACCGCTCTCCGGTCCCGCCGGATTGTGGGGGCCATCGTGCCAGACCAGCGCGTTGCTGGCGTCGAAAGAGATCAATGCGAACGGCGGCATCCTCGGCCGAGAAGTCGAACTGGTGTTCTCCGATGCCGGCCGCAGCCCCGAGATCGTCGCGCGCGAGACCATCGATCTCGTCGAGGACGGCTGCGAGGCCGGGATCGGGATGCATATCAGCGCGGTGCGCGTCGCGCTGGTGCGTGCCCTCGCCGGGCGTGTGCCTTACGTCTACACCCCGGTCTATGAAGGCGGCGAACAATCGCCCGGCGTGTTCCTGGTGGGTGAGACGCCGGCGCAGCAATTGAAGCCGCCGATCCAGTGGCTGGCGGAAAAGCGCCATGTGAAGCGCTGGTATCTGGTCGGCAACGACTATGTATGGCCGCGCGTCTCTCACGGTGCGGCCAAGCGCTACGTGGCCGAGAGCGGCGGCGAGGTGGTCGGCGAGGATTTCATTCCCTTCGGCACCAGCAACTATGAGTCCTTCCTGGGCCGTATCGCCAAAGCGAAGCCCGATGCGATCCTGGTGTCGATGGTCGGCAACGACTGCGTCACCTTCAACCGCGCCTTCGCCGAAGCCGGTCTGTCGCGCCATATCCTGAGACTCTCGCCCGCGAGCGAAGAGAACACGCTGCTGGGCATCGGTGCCGACAATTCCGAAAACCTCTTTTTTTCGGCCGGCTATCTTTCGCGATTGAAGACCGAGGCCAACGCGGCCTTCCTGGAGCGCTACCAGGCGGCCTTCGGAACCAACGCGCCGGAGACCAACACGATCGGCGAATCCTGTTACGAAGGTGTGCGGCTCTATAGCGAACTCGTAAGCCGGGCGCAGTCGGTCGATGTCGCCGAGCTGAGCCGCGCCTCGGAAGGCCTGTCCTATACCGGTGCACGCGGCCGTGTGCGGATGAAGCAGCGCCATTTGCACAGCGACATGTATCTGGCGCAGGCCGACGGTTTGCAGTTCCAAGTGATTCAGCGCTTTTCCAATTAGTTGATCGAACCGGCCTCGCGAAGTTTGCTTGAAAAGTGAAATAAACTACCGTCTAATGAAAAAGGTATGACGGTGCTGCGGTCTCACCGCTGTCGGCATCGCGACGGATGGGGTGGCCGGTCAGGTTGATCTGACGGGGCACTGATGGGCAATCAATCGACCTGAGGGGTGACCATTATGAAGCTCGATCGCAGACAGTTCCTGAAAACTTCCGCGGCCGTCGGTGCCGCCGTTTCCGCGCCGGCCATCATCAGCTCGCGTGCTTTCGCCGCCGACGAAATCAAGGTGGCCAGCATTCACGATCTTTCCGGCGGCCTCGACATCTACGGCAAGCCGATGGTCGACACTCTGACCCTGGCGGTCGAGGAGTGCAACGCGGCCGGTGGTCTGCTCGGCAAGCAGATCAAGCTGATCAGCTACGATCCGCAGTCGAACATGCAGCTCTACACCCAGCAGGCGCAGGACGCCGCGCTGAAGGAGAAGGTGGCGGTCGTCCATGGCGGCATCACCTCGGCCTCGCGCGAAGTGATCCGGCCGGTGCTCGACAAGTTCAAGACGCTGTATTTCTACAACACGCAATACGAAGGCGGTGTGTGCGATCGTGGCCAGTTCGAAACCGGCGTGACCCCGGCGCAGACCGTGGAAAAGCTGGTCCCGCATGCGATGAAGAAGTGGGGCAAGAAGGTCTATATCGTCGCGGCCGACTACAACTACGGCCAGATCACCGCCGAGTGGGTGAAGAAGTACATGAAGGACAACGGCGGCGAGACGCTGGCCGCTGAATTCTTCCCGCTCGACGTCACCAATTTCGGTCCCTCGATCGCGAAGATCCAGGCCGCCAAGCCCGACTTCGTCTGGTCGGCCCTGGTCGGCGGCGCGCATATCTCCTTCTACCGCCAATGGGCGGCGGCCGGGATGAACAAGAAGATCCCGATGGCCTCGACCACGTTTGCGGTCGGCAACGAGCAGATCGTTCTCTCGGCGGAAGAGGGCAACGGCATGCTGGTGTGCTACAATTACTTCGAAGGCATCAAGAACCCGGCCAACACCGCGTTCCTCGAGAAGTTCCACAAGCGTTTCGGCGCCGATTATCCGAACGTCACCGAACTCGCCATGGGTACCTATCAGGGCTTCTGGCTGTGGGCCGAGGGCGTGAAGAAGGCCGGCACCACCGACCGCATGAAGGTGATCGAGGCGCTTGAGACGGGCATCAGCATCGACGCGCCCTCGGGCAAGGTGACGATCGATCCGCCGACCCATCACTGCATCCTCGACGTGCATATCGCCGAGGTGAAGGACAAGAAGCTCAACGTGCTCGAGGACTTCGCCCAGCAGAAGCCGTCCGATACCGGCGCCGTCTGCGATCTGAAGAAGAACCCGAATGACAATCAGCAATACGTGATCAAGATCTGAGAACGGGGTAGGGCGGGGGCTTTATAAAGTGGATTTGGTCCTCGTCCTGCTCATTCAGGTTCTGTATGCGATGGCCAGCCTGGCGCTTATCAGCCTCGGGCTGGCCATTATCTTTGGCATGATGCGGGTCATCAACCTGGCCCATGGCGAATTCCTGATGCTGGGCGGCTATGCCGCGATCTTCTCGTTCCAGCACGGCGTCAATCTCTGGATCGCGATGCTGGTCGTCGCGCCGGTCGTCGTCGGCATCATCGGCATCCTGGTCGAACGGCTGCTGATCCGTTTCCTCTATGGCCGGATGATCGACACGATGCTGGCCACCTGGGGGCTGAGCCTCTTCCTGGTCGGTCTCACCACGGCGATCTTCGGCAATACCACGGTCGGTATTTCGGCCCCGCTCGGTGGGATGTCGATCGGCCGCTATAACATCAGCATCTATAGTCTTGTCGTCATTCTCATCACCGTCGTGCTTCTCGCGGCGATCTACGGCGTGATGCGCTTCACGCGCCTCGGCCTCTTCGCGCGCGGCACGATGCAGAATGCCAATATGGCGGCCGCGCTGGGCTTGAGCCCGCCCAAGGTCTACGCCCTCACCTTCGGCATCGGCGCCGCGCTGTCGGGGTTGGCGGGCGGCGTACTGGCGCCGGTCTCAGGCGTGTTCCCGACCATCGGTGTCGCCTATATCGCCAAAGCTTTCATCACCGTGATCGGCGGCGGCGCGGCGATCCTTACGGGCACCATTACGGCCTCCGGCCTGTTCGCCGCCATTCAAGAGGTGGTCACCTTCTTCAGTACGCCGGTCTTCGGCGTGGTGGCGACGCTGGCTGCGGCGATTGTGCTGATCCGCATCCTGCCGCAGGGCGTCACGGGCCGCTTCTTCAAGAGGGGCTTGTGATCGCGATGACCGCGCGACAGTGGAATATCGTGGGTCTGGCGACCGTCGGCATCATCGGTCTCGTCGCCCTGATCGTGTTGCCCGACGTACTGGAACTGGCCGATCTGCTGGACGTCACCGTCTATATGATCATGGCGATCCTGGCGCTCAGCCTCGCACTCGTCTGGGGCTATGGCGGCATCCTCTGCTTCGGCCAGTCGGCCTTCTTCGGTCTCGGCGCCTATACCTACGCGCTCACCATGGTCAACATGGGCGAGAGCACCGTGCCCTTCCTGGCGGCCATCGTGATCCCGACGGCCTTCGCCGCGCTGCTCGGCTATTTCATGTTCTACGGCCGCATCAGCGACGTCTATCTCGGCGTGATCACGCTCACGGTGACTCTGATCCTGTTCAATTCGGTCAATTCGACGGCCGGTCCCGAATACACGATCGGCAAGGCGCGTCTGGGCGGCTTCAACGGCATTCCGTCGATCCCGTCCCTCAACATGCCGGGCGACAAGAGCGCGCAGCTCGACCTCAACGACATGTTCAATCTGTCGCTGGTGCTTCTGCTGCTGACCTATTTCGGCTTGCGTTGGCTGCTGGCCAGCCGCTTCGGCCGTGTCGTGATCGCCATCCGCGAGAACGAGCGCCGCGCCGAGTTCCTCGGCTACGACGCGCGCCTGCATAAGCTGCTGGTGTTCTCGATCGGCGGCGGCATCGCGGGTATCGCCGGTTGCCTCTTCGCCAACTGGGGCTCCTTCGTCAGTCCGACGATTTTCGGCCTGACCCAGTCGGCGCAGATCATCATCTGGGTGATCGTCGGCGGCCGTGGCACGTTGATCGGTCCCATCGTCGGCTGCGTTGTCATCCAGTGGCTGACCGCCTATCTCGGCTCGTCACAATTGCTAAGCGCGGGCGCTCTCAAGGCCGCGCTGGTAAAATCGCTGGGACCCGGTCTGGCCAAAGCGCTGTCGGGCATCGTCGCGGTGCTCGACCTCACCAATGTCAGCCTGATCCTGGGTGCCGTGCTGCTCGCCTTCGTGCTGCTGGTGCCGGATGGTGTCGTGCCGACCATCTTCGACCTGGTGAAGCGCCGTGCGCTGCGCCATCGTGCTGCGGCATCTCCCGAACTCAAGACGGGAGATGCGTCGTGACCGAAGTCCTGCTCGAGACCAGGGGACTCGGCATGCGCTTTGGCGGCGTACAGGCCGTCAGCGGCGTCAATTTCAGCCTGAATGAAGGCGAGCTGCGCTGCCTGATCGGGCCCAACGGCGCGGGCAAGAGTACCTTCTTCAAATTGCTAACCGGGCAATTAGAGCCCACCGAGGGCCAGGTCATGTACCGCGGCAAGACGATCTCGGGAGCCAAGACCCATCAGATCGCGCGCATGGGGATCGGCATCAAGACCCAGGTGCCCAGCGTGTTCGACGGGCTCGCGGTGCGCGAGAACATCTGGGTGGCCGCGCGCCGCCGCCGCACGGCCCGCGAGGCCGAGCGCGCGGTCGATGAAATCCTGACGCGCATCGCGTTGACCGCGTCGGCCCAGCGCCTGGTCGGGCAATTGGCCCATGGCCAGCGGCAATGGGTCGAGCTTGGCATTCTTCTGGCCGCCGATCCTGAACTGATCCTGCTCGACGAGCCGGCGGCCGGGATGACCCATGAAGAGGTCGTCAAGACGGCCGAGCTGATCCGCGAGATCAACCGCAGCCATTCGCTGATCGTGGTCGAACACGACATGCAATTCATCCGCATGATCGCGTCCAAGGTCACGGTGCTCGACCAAGGCCAGGTCCTGGCCGAGGATTCGGTCGAGAAGATCCTGCGCGACCCGCGCGTGCGCGACGTCTATCTCGGCAAGCGGGTGGCGGCATGATGCTCGAAGTCGCCGGTCTGCGCGCCGCCTATGGACGAATTCCGATCCTGCACGGGATCACGCTGTCGGTTGGCGAGGGCGAGTTTGTCGGCATTCTCGGCCATAATGGTATGGGCAAGACGAGCCTGCTGCGGTCGCTGATGGGTTTTCTGCCGGTGACGGCGGGCACGATCCGCTTCAACGGCAGCGACATCACCACCAGGCCACCCCACCAGCGGTCGCGCGCCGGGATCGGCTATGTGCCGCAGGGTCGCGAGATTTTCCCGAATCTGACGGTGATGGACAATCTGCGCATGGGCTGCGCCAAGGAAACCGGCAAGGATGCCCCTGTGATCGAGGGGGTGCTGGAACAGTTCCCGCGCG
>CAZNZI010000738.1:0-1763 GCA_964577475.1 uncultured Rhodospirillaceae bacterium | reverse complement strand
GCACCGGTTCCCCAGCGCACCTACCAGACACATGTAAAGCGAGATCCAGTGCGCTTTTTCTATCTGGACGACAGATCCTACGTAACCCCGTATAATTACGTACGTGAATCTACGCACGATTCGGCGATTGCACCGCTGACGACGGCGTCCGGAATCAGCGGTTGACCGGGGCACCAGGCGAGCAGCCATCACGGGCTGCGAGACTGGTGTTCCTGAGTCCGAAGTTCGCCACCAAAGGCGCCGGCGCTCGACGGCTCGCGGCGGCGCGGCCGCAGGCCCGGGCGCGCGGATACGCACCCGCCCCGGCTCGACGGCGATGTCGCATGCCGGGCGATGCGGTTGAAGGGGAGGTGTCGGCATCGGGCAAGAGCGGTACCCTGCCCATCCGCGGACCGCAGCGGTGGCCTGGGCGCTGCGCATGGCCGGGCATGCCCGCAACCCATCAGGCTACAGGGCCCGCGACGCCGTCGACGTTGCCTCTCTCCGCCGATCCGTATAAGCGGGGCGGAATTGTCCTCGTGCCATGAGTGATCCGCACAGCTCGCCTAGCCGGCTGCGCCTCTGGCTCGTCGCCCTGGTCGTGTTTGCCGCGGCGGTGCGGCTGGTCGGCCTCGATTTCGACGACCGCCACTTCTTCCACCCGGACGAGCGGCGCATCGCCTTCGCCATCGAGGAGCTGTCCTTCCGGCCACTGCAGCTGAACCCGCACTTCTTCGCCTACGGCTCCTTCCCGCTCTACGTCGTGCGCGGGGTGACCAGCCTGCTGAGCAACTTCGACCCGCGCATGGGCCAGTACGACGGCGTCATGATGGCCGGCCGGGCGGTCAGCGGCGTGGTCGGCACGTTGACCGTGCTGCTGCTGGTCGTGCTCGGCGCGCGGCGCTACGACCGGCGCACCGGACTGCTGGCCGGCTTTCTGCTTGCCGCCTGCGCACTGCACATCCAGAACTCGCACTACGGCACCACCGACATCTTCCTCACGTTCCTGGTCACGCTGGCACTGTATCTGCTGGTCGGGGTGGTCGAGCGCGGCTGGACGCGCGACTACGTGTGGGCCGGGATCGCGATCGGCTTCGCCACGGCGACCAAGTTCAGCGCCTTGCCGCTGCTGGCGCCGCTCGGCGTGGCCTGCCTGATCCGCTGGTCGCGCGACGGCTTCCTGGCCGTGCTGTGGCGCGGTGCGCTGGCCGTGCTGTGCATCGTCGGCGCGTTCGCCGCCGGCCAGCCGTATGCGTTCCTCGACTTCACCGCCTACTGGCACGATATCCAGGAACAGAGCGGCATGGTGCGCGAAGCCGGCCGCTTACCGTACACCAATCAGTACATCGGCGTGCCGAAGTACTTCTACGACCTGCAGCAGATGGTGGTGTGGGGCATGGCGCCGCCGCTCGGCGTGGTCGCCGTCTGGGCGACCGCGACGCGCGTCGTCGGCGCGATTCGCGAGCGCTCGGCGATCGACATCATGCTGCTCGCCTGGGTGCTGCCGTTCTTCCTCATCACCGGCTCGTTCGACGTCAAGTTCGTCCGCTACCTGCTGCCGATCGACCCGATCGTCATCCGGTGGGCGGCGGCGTGGCTGGTGCGCGTCGCCGCCCGCTCGTGGCTGGGACGCGCGGCGCTGTGGAGCGTCGTCGTCGCCACCGGATTGTGGGCGCTGGCCTTCCTATCGATCTACACGCGGCCGCACACCGTGGTGACGGCGTCGGACTGGCTCTACAAGCACGTGCCGGCCGGCAAGACGGTCCTCACCCAGCACTGGGACG
>CAZNZI010000737.1:0-4212 GCA_964577475.1 uncultured Rhodospirillaceae bacterium | reverse complement strand
CGCAGCGACCACACCGACACGCAAGGTTTCGGGGGCAGCAGGACCGGCGTCGTCCGCCGGGTGGGCGCGATCGGTACCGTCGATTTCCGCGATATCGTCGACGCCCTCCACGCTTCCCTACCGATCCCCCTTACCGGGCCTCGTCAGCCCACCTTCGGAATGCGTGCCACCATGCGCATGGAGGCGCTCAGTTCCTCCATCTGCAACCAGGGCCGCATCCAGGCGACGGCATTGTAGACGCCAGGCTGGCCGGGCACTTCCTTGACCGAGACCGAAGCCTCGGCCAGCGGGAACTTCGCCTTCATATCGGCGCTGGCGTCCTTGTTGCCGTTGACGTAGTTGATGATCCACTTGTTCAGCCAGGCTTCGCAGTCCGAAACCTCCATGAACGAGCCGATCTTGTCGCGCGCCATCACCTTCAGATAATGGGCGAAACGCGAGCTGGCCATCATATACGGCAGGCGCGCGGAGATGGCGGCGTTGGCCGTCGCTTCCGGCTTGTCGTACTTCTTCGGCTTCTGCGCCGTCTGCGCGCCGAAGAACACGGCGTAGTCGGTCGATTTGTAGTGGCAGAGCGGCAGGAAGCCCAGCTTCGAGAGCTCGGCCTCGCGGCGATCGGTGATGCCGATCTCGGTCGGGCACTGCATGTCCGGGTCGCCGTCGTCGCTGGTGAAGGTGTAGCTGGGCAGGTTTTCGACCTTGCCGCCGCCCTCGGCGCCACGGATGGCCGTGCACCAGCCGTTCTTGGCGAAGGAGTCGGTCAGGCGCGCGCCCAGCACATAGGCGGCGTTCATCCAGGTGAACTGCTCCGGCTTCAACGACTTGGTCGCGCCCGACGCATCCCGCGGCGCTTCCTCGTAGTTGAACTCGTCGATCGGCTTGGTGGCCGAGCCGTAGGGCAGACGCGAGAGCACGCGCGGCATCGCCAAGGTGACGAAACGCGAGTCCTCGCTGTCGCGGAAGCTCTTCCACTTCGCGTATTCCACCGACTCGAAAATCTTTTCGAGATCGCGGGGCTTCGACAGTTCATTGAAGCTGCCGAGACCGAACAGGCTCGGGCTGGCGGCCGAGATGAAGGGCGCGAAGGCCGAAGCCGCCACGTTCGACACCAAGCTCAGCAGTTCGACGTCTTCCGGATGATTGGTGAACTCGTAGTCCCCGATCAGCGCGCCATAGGGTTCGCCGCCCGGAGAGCCGAATTCGTTTTCGTAGATCTTCTTGAAGAGCTGGCTCTGGTCGAACTCCACCGCCTTGCTGAGGTCGCGGTGAAGGTCCTTCTTCGACACGTTGAGCATGCGCAGCTTCAGGGTCGAACCCGTTTCCGAGTTCATCACCAGGTAGTGCAGGCCGCGCCAGGAGCCTTCCAGCTTCTGGAAGTCGGGATGCTGCATGATCGCCGCGAGCTGCTTGGAGAGCTGCTCGTCGATCGCGCTGATCGCCTTGTTGAAGGTCTGCGTCAGGTTCTTGCTGTAGGTGACGGTGCCCTTGAGCGCTTCTTCCGTCAGCGTCTTCAAGAGTTCCTTCGCACGATCGGGCTCGGTCTGCTTGGTCGCCGCAATCGCCGCGTCGAGCAGACTGCCGGCTTCCGCCGTTGCCGCTGCGCCGCCTGCCGCTTGGGTTTCGGTCTCGGCCATCGGTCTTACTCCTTCTTGCCTTCGCCGCCCTCGATGCCGAGTTCGGACTTCAGCTTATTGAGGTCTTCGGTGTTCTGGAGCGCCTTCTCGAGGAGGCCTTCCAGTTCTTCCGAACGGTCCACCTTGCTCATCAGGTCGCGCAGCTTGTCGCGGGTCTCGAGCAGCTTCTTCAAGGGCTCGACCTGCTGCACGACCGCGCCAGGCGCGAAGTCGTCCATCGAGTTGAACTTGAGATTGACCGCCATCTGCGAGCCGTCGCCGGCCAGCGTGTTGTCGACCTTCATGTTGAGGCCGGGCGTCATCTTGGCCATGACGTCGTTGAAGTTGTCGCGGTCGATCTGGACGAACTTGCGATCCTTCATCGCCTTCAAGGGTTCCGTGGGGTTGCCCGAGAAGTCGCCGACGATGCCGACGACGAAGGGCAGTTCCTTCTTAACCACCGCGCCTTCGGTCTCGACCTCGTAGGTGATGTGAACGCGCGGTTTGCGAACGCGCGAGAGTTTCTGTTGTGTGCTTTCGGCCATAAACCCCTCCTGTACATCGGTCTATTCACGGTCGCGGACGGCCCTCCGCCGTCCGGGAGAATTCGATCAACCTTCCGGCGGCTTGATCCCTGCAGCCACCATGAAGGCCTTGCGCTGGGCGACGTCCTGGATCAGCTCGGCAAGCAGCTCCGGAAGCGGCAATTTACCGCGGCGCACCACGTCGTCGATTGTATAGGAAATCGGCGAATGGGGCTCGGTTTTGCGGAAAAATTCAGCAATTCGGGCCAGATCGGCAAAAGCCTGCTCACGGGTATAGCCGCCATTGGCCTTCTTGGCCGGCCCGGCCGCGGTGGCGCCCCCGGCATCGCCCGGCGCGGCGGCGACCTCGGTGGCGGCTTCCTCGACCGCCGGGGCGGCAGCGGCCAGCTTGTCGCCGGCCACGAAGCGGATGGCGGACTGAACGGCCTCCATCATGTCCCTCACTTTCGCGTAAGGGGGCGAGTCGTTGCCGGCCTTGGCGTCGAGGCTGGCATTCATGGCCTTGAAGGAGTCCTGAGCCTCGGCGATATCGCCCATCAGGTCGACATAGAACCCGTTCGGGGTCTGTTTGACGCTGGCCGTGAAGAGCTCCATCGACACGTCGCCTGCGTCGACGCGCGCCTTCTTCTTGGCCGGATCGGTGACTTTCTCGACCTCGGTGGCCTGCTCGAACTGCCAATACGCATAGGACGCATCGCCGGCCGTCAGCTGCACCTTGCGGATCGGCTGGACCAGGGTGCCGTCGGCGCCCTCGCCATTGAGCCCGGTGACCGCCGAAACACGGGTCGGAATACCCTCTTCGTCGGGCATCGGAAACAGGTTGTCCCAGAAGCCGTCGGTCAGCCCTTGGATCAGCTTGAACCCGTCGCGCATGCCGGCGAAACCATGGACGCGCGTCAGCGCCTCGGTCATCCAGGCGGCGACTTCGAGGTCCTTCGTCATGCCCTTGAGGATCTCGGTTCCCGTGTCGATCACGGTGTCCCATTCCTCGGGCATGACGGCTTCTTCGATATTGCCGCGCTCGGCCGCCCGCGCAGCGGAACGGGCATCCTTGATCTTGTAATAGGCCGAGGCCGGGGAGGAATCGGCGCGGATATCGCTGCCCGCCGGCGCATCGGCCGAGATCGGCGCAAGCAACGCCTCGATGTCGATTATCGCAGGTGTCGCCATGGCTCCCACACGTTTCCGACGGCGCGCCACCAGGGTCTAAACCCCCGGTTTTGCGCCACTATAGGGCCCGTTCCGGCCCCCTGCAATCGCATGATCATGGCGTCATACGCCCTTCTTTCCACTGCCGTTTCCGCCATTGGCGATATCGATGCCATTGGTCATGAAAGCCTTGTATTTCCCCTCCGCCTTATGGGGTTCCTTGACCACGGCGGCCAACAGGACGGCCGAGGAGACGGCGGTCGGGCTCAAGGCCGGATCGGGCGGGACTTCCGGGGCGCCGGGCGGGGCCAGACTGCCCTCGGCCCAATAGGCGCCCAGTGCGGCATATGCGTCGGGCGAGTCGAAGCCGATCTTCTCGGCGACGGTAAAGGCGTTGCGGCGCGATTCGTCGGAGGGCCGGTAGACCCATTCCTCGGCGGCTTCGATGCTGGCCATATGCGCCGGTGGCGCGACCGTGCGGGCGGCCAGGCACGCCCACCACACGCCCTCGCGGCGCGGCATGGCGAAGGCGAGGAAACGGATCGCGTCGGTCCACTGGCCGGCATCGATCAGCGCGTTCAGATACTCGGCCGGTTTCATGCCCGGCTTCAACAGCGCCTTACCCTCTTCGGACGCCTCGAAGCGCGCGGCCACATCGGCGGCCGCGGCGATGGTGATCTTGCGGAGTGCCCCCAGATCCATCGGCGCCTCAGTTGATCATGACCATGCCGCCCTTGATGGTGACCATGCCGTCACCCTTGAGCGTGCTCATGGCGCCTTGGATCTGAACTTCGATGCTGCCTTTGATCGTGACGTTCATGCCGTTGATCGTCACGCCCGACTGATCGATCTTCACGCTGTTGCTGCCACAGGTGAGCGTGATGCCGCCGGTCCCGGTCAGCTTG
>CAZNZI010000736.1:0-1667 GCA_964577475.1 uncultured Rhodospirillaceae bacterium | reverse complement strand
ACCGCTCGCTCGATCTGGCCCAACACGCCGAGCGTTGGGGCTATCGGCGCTACTGGGTGGCCGAGCATCACAACATGGCCGGCATCGCCAGCGCCGCCACCTCGGTGGTGATCGGCTATCTGGCCCAGGGCACCAAGACGATCCGCATCGGCTCAGGCGGCATCATGCTGCCCAACCATTCGCCGCTGGTGATCGCCGAACAGTTCGGCACGCTCGAATCGCTCTATCCCGGCCGGATCGATCTCGGCCTGGGCCGCGCGCCGGGCACCGACCAGCGCACCCTCCGTGCATTGCGCCGCGACCCGGCCGCCGCCGATGCGTTCCCGCAGGATGTCGTCGAGTTGCAGGCCCTGCTCGCCCCGGCCGGTCCCAACCAGTTCCTGCACGCGGTGCCAGGCACCGGGACCAATGTGCCGCTCTGGATCCTGGGCTCGAGCCTTTATGGCGCGCAGCTGGCCGCCCATCTCGGCCTGCCCTACGGCTTCGCCTCCCACTTCGCCCCCGACGCCCTGATGCGCGCGCTCGAGGTCTATCGCGCGACTTTCCAGCCGTCGGACCAGTTGGCCAAGCCCTATGCGATGGTCGGCGTGAATGTGATCGCGGCCGAAACCGATGCCGAGGCACAGCATCTCTTCACCTCGATGCAGCAGAGCTTCGCCAACATCTTCCGCAATGCGCGCGGCCAATTGCCGCCGCCGATCGACGACATCGAGTCCTATTGGTCGCCGATTGAAAAGACCCAGGCGTCGCAGATGCTGGCCTGCTCGATCGTCGGTTCGCCCGCCACCGTCCGCGCGGGACTCGGCCGCTTCGCCGAGGACACCCAGGCCGACGAGCTGATGGTGGCCGCCGCCATATACGACCACAAGGCGCGCCTGCGCTCCTACGAGATGCTTGCCCAGATCGGCCGCGAACTGGGCGTAGCCGTGACGCAGCCCGCGTGAAGGAGCGGCGATGCATCGCGGCCTAGACGGGATCGTCGCGGCACCCAGCTTCCCGGGCATCGAACGGATCGAGGCGCGGTTCTTCGGCCCGATGTTCTCGCCGCACCGGCACGACACCTATTCCGTCGGCCTGACGATGCAGGGCGTGCAGACCTTCCGCTATCGCGGGCAAGACCGGTTCAGCATGCCGGGCAATATCCTGGTGCTGCATCCCGACGAGATCCATGACGGCGCCGCCGGCACCGAGGCGGGGCTCTGCTACCGCATGCTCTATATCGAGCCTGCGCTGCTGTCCCGGGCGCTGCGCGGGGCGCCCCTGCCCTTCGTCAATCCGCCGATCTTCACCGACGAGGCGCTTCGCGTGACGATGCTGGCCGCGCTCGATGCGCTCGACACCGCCCTCGACGAACTGTTGGCCGACGACCTGATCGCCGGCCTGGCCGATGGGTTGTCGCGCCATGCCCGCCAGCCGCGCAAGCCGATCGGCCGGATCGCCCGGCACGAAGCCGGTCTGGCGCGCGACTATCTCGCCGCCCATGCGACACGCGCCGTATCGTCCGAGGAGCTGGAGCGGGTCACCGGTCTCGACCGTTACGCCCTGGCCCGGCATTTCCGCGCGCTCTATGCCACCAGCCCGCACCGTTTCCAGGTGATGCGCCGCCTCGACCGCGCGCGGCAGATGATGCGCATGGGCGAGCCGCTGGCCGAAGTCGCCACCGCCGC
>CAZNZI010000735.1:0-2230 GCA_964577475.1 uncultured Rhodospirillaceae bacterium | reverse complement strand
CTGGCGCTGTCCAACCTGTTGCCCTGCCGCGGCGCCTGGACGCCGGATTCCGCGTCGAATTCTACATCAAGACCGGAATTGTCCTGCTGGGTGCGACCCTGCCGCTCAACCTGATCCTCTGGGCGGGCCCGCTCGCGATTCTGCAGGCGTCGATCATCTCGATTATCACCTTCCTGACGATCTATTTCGTCGCGCGCCGCCTTGGGCTCGACCATCACCTCGCTGCGGTGTTGGGTGTCGGCGGATCGGTCTGCGGCGTCTCGGCGGCGATCGCCGTTTCCGGCGCCGTTGGTGCGCGCAAGGAAGTCGCCCCGATCGCGATCACACTGGTGATCCTATGGGCGATCGTGATGATCTTCGTGTTGCCGATCGTAGCGCGATCGCTTGGCTTGTCCACGGGCGTGGCCGGCGCCTGGATCGGTAGCTCGGAATTCGCCGATGCGGCAGGCATTGCTGCCGCACAGACCTATGCGGGCTATGCCGGTACGGTTCCCGGGATCGACGGCACGGGCGAGCAGTCGGTGGCCGCCTTTACGCTGATGAAGGTGATCGGCCGCGACGTGTGGATCGGCGTATGGGCTTTCGTACTGGCCTTCATCTCGATCACACGCTGGGAAGAGAATCGCTTGAGCCAAGGTCCGAGAGGTTCGGAAATCTGGAAGCGTTTCCCCAAATTCGTGCTCGGCTTCGTGATCGCGTCGGTCATTATCTCGATCGTCGCGAGCGGGCATGCCTTCGCCGACTACAACAAGACACTGGGCGCCGGCGTCGTGGCGCCGATCAAGGATCTGCGCACCTGGGCCTTCACTTTCGGCTTCTTGAGCATCGGATTATCGACACGCTTCAGCACATTGGCGAAAGCCGGGCGCAAGCCCTTCCTCGCCTTCACTTCCGGTGTTGCGGTCAATGTGGTGCTCGGCTTCGTGCTATCGGCGATCGTCTTCGCCGAGCATTGGACCAATCTCGGGAAGTAACCAGTTACGGATGAGTGGTGGGGTCGTTCCGATCGTAAGGACGCTGGAGCGTCCCTTGCGGTGTGACGACCCCCACGTTCGACCGCGCCATGCCGACACCGGCCGTGGTGCTACTGGTACCGAACATATGCAGGAAGCCGGCGGTTGACCCGCTCGAATCTCCGCCCGTGAGCCCGTCAGCCAAGCCATCGGCCAGCGAGTCCGGATCCGTGAACTTCGCCGAACCATCCGCGTTGGTCGGGGCAGACTCATAGGTGAACGCGAAGGCCGGCGCCGCGACAGCGGCGGCACCGAGCAGAACGGTGGTGATCAAAAGCGTCTTCGACATTGTGTAACCTCGCGTAACGCTCACTACCCCGTTCCCGGGCGCGATGCTAGGCTTCCTACTCTACGCCGCGCAAGGGCAAGCGATCATGATTTCGCCGTGATCGGCTCAAGATCATAGTCGCATGTGCCGAGGAACGGAGTTTCGCATGGATCGCCGCCGCTTTCTATCCACCACGTTCCTCAGCGGGGTCGGCTTGGCAGCCGTGGCTAGTCAGGCGAAGGCGTTTTCGGAACAGGCCTGCGATTCCGCGTCCACCGACTCAGCCTGCAAAGAACTGATCCGGCATCACGAGTTGCTCGCACAGTTGAATACGGAACTGGCCAAGAAAGGCTTGAACGAAACCGAGCGCAAGGCGGTTCTGGCCCGCGCCACCTGCCCCTTCTGTGGCCAGCCCCTGCTCGGCTGAACCTGAACTGAGCCTGCTCGAGACATTAACGTTTATTTCGTGGCGCCCCGGCATCCGTTAGGCAAAGCTCGCCGCGGAGGTGCCATTCCATGCTGACGACAACAAGAAACTTCCTGCGCGACCTGTGGACTCTGACCAAGCCCTATTGGCAGTCGGAGGAGCGCTGGAAGTCGGGCGCACTGCTCGCCGCCATCGTTGGCCTGGAACTGGCGATCGTCGGCATCAACGTCATCTTCAATGAGTGGAACAACCTCTTCTACAATGCGCTCCAAGACAAGAATGAAGCTGCGTTCTGGCATCAGATGCTGCGCTTCTGCTATATCGCCGCCGTCTTCATCGCGGTCGCAGTTTATAAAGTGTATTTGCGGCAGATGCTGCAGATCCGGTGGCGACGCTGGCTGACCCAGCGCTATATCGGCCGCTGGACATCGCATCACGCCTATTACCGTTTGCAGATCGCTGGCGGTCGCACCGACAACCCTGACCAGCGCATTGCCGAGGATATCGACGGGTACATTCAGC
>CAZNZI010000734.1:0-10500 GCA_964577475.1 uncultured Rhodospirillaceae bacterium | reverse complement strand
ACCGGCGCCGCGATCACGACCGCCGCGATCTGCGGCCCGTCCTGCGTGTTCACCAATGTGATCAACCCGCGCGCGGCGATCGAGCGCAAGTCCGAGTTCAAGCCGACGCTGGTCAAGCGTGGCGCCACCATCGGCGCCAATGCCACGATCGTCTGCGGCCATACGATCGGCGCGTATGCGATGATCGGGGCCGGCGCCGTGGTCACGAAAGATGTACCCGATCATGCGCTGGTTGTCGGCAACCCCGCCCGCCGCACGGGTTGGATGAGCCGCGCGGGTGCGCGTCTCGGGAAAGATCTGGTTTGCCCGATCGACGGTTCGCGGTACCGCGAAACCACGGCCGGCCATCTCGAATTGATTGAGGGTTGATCCTATGCCCGGTGCCGACACCGCTCGCCCGATTGCCTTCATCGACCTGAAGGCGCAGCGCGCCCGCATCGCAGACAAGATCGAGGCCGCGACTCGGCGTGTCATCGAGAACGGGCAATACATCATGGGCCCCGAAGTGGCCGAGCTGGAAAAGCAGCTCGCAGCGTTCGCGGGCGCCAAACATTGCATCACCTGTGCCAACGGTACGGATGCCCTGGCTTTGGTCTTGATGGCCAAGGGCGTGACCCGTGGCGACGCGGTTTTCGTGCCGGCCTTTACCTTTGTGGCCACGGCCGAGGTCGTCGCCTGGGTTGGCGCGACGCCGGTCTTCGTCGATGTGCTGCCCGACACGTTCAACATGGATCCGGCAAGCCTCGACGCAGCGGTCGAATCGGCCAAAGCGGCCGGCTTGAAGCCGCGCGTAGTGATACCGGTCGACCTGTTCGGGCAGCTGGCCGACTATCCGGCGATCCAACCGATCGCCGATGCCCACGGCATGTTCATTCTCGCCGATGCGGCTCAATCCTTCGGCGCCAGCCTGAACGGCAAGAAGGCAGGGGCCTGGGGTTTGGCGACAGCGACCAGTTTCTTCCCGGCCAAGCCGCTCGGTTGCTATGGCGACGGCGGCGCCGTCTTGACCGACGATGCGGAACTCGCTTCCGTACTGCGCTCGTTGCGCGTCCATGGCCAAGGCAGCGATAAATACGATAACGTCCGGGTCGGCTTGAACGCGCGGCTCGACACCATTCAGGCGGCGATCCTGATCGAGAAACTGGCGATCTTTCCCGATGAAATCGTCGCGCGCCAGAAGGCGGCCGACCGCTATCGGGAGCGTCTGGGCAATCGCGTCGCGACGCCGCGACTGATGCCGGGCGCGACATCGGTCTGGGCGCAATACACGATCCGGCACGAGCAGCGGGATCAGATCGCGGCGCAGTGCAAGGCGGCGGGTGTGCCGACGGCGATCTATTATCCGATCCCGTTGTCGCAGCAGACCGGCTATCGCCACTATCCGAGTGCGCCTGGCGGGGTGCCAGTGTCCGGGCGCTTGGCCCGCGAGGTGATCAGCCTCCCGATGCATCCCTATCTCGACGAAGCAACCCAGGACCGGGTGGCAACCGTCGTGTTGGCGAGCCTCGACTGACGGCAACCCAAAACGAGGAAACGCAAGACGTGGATATTCGCGGCAAGAAAGTGGTGGTGATCGGTGGCGCCGGGTTGATCGGCTCGCATACGGTGGATTTGCTGACACAGCAGGATGTGGACGAGATCGTGATCTATGACAATTTCGTCCGCGGCCGCACGGAGAACCTGGCGAACGCGTTGAAGGATCCCCGCGTGAAGATTTATGATGTCGGCGGCGATATCTGCCAAACCGATATTCTGAATGCCGCAATCAAAGGCGCTGACGGCGTTTTCCACTTTGCCGCGCTATGGCTGTTGCAGTGCCACGACTTTCCGCGTGCCGCCTTCGACGTGAATATCCGTGGCACTTTCAACGTCCTCGAAGCCTGCGTCGCGAACAATGTGGGCCGGCTGATCTATTCTTCATCCGCTTCCGTCTATGGCGATGCCGTCGAAGAGCCGATGACCGAGGATCATCCGTTCAACAATAAAAACTTCTATGGTGCGACGAAGATCGCGGGTGAGGCGATGGCGCGATCGTTCCATCACCGCTATGGCCTCAATGTCGTCGGTCTGCGCTACATGAACGTCTATGGGCCGCGCCAAGACTATCAAGGCGCCTATATCGCCGTGATCATGAAGATGCTCGACGCTATTGACCGGGGCGACGGGCCCACGATCATGGGCGACGGCAGCGAAGCCTTCGATTTCGTCGCCGTCGAGGATTGCGGTCGCGCCAACGTCTGCGCCATGCGCGCCGATGCGGTCGACCGCTTCTACAATGTCGGCACCGGCAAGCGCACCTCGCTCAAGGAACTGGCTGAGCTGCTGTTGCAGCTTACCGGCTGCAACCAGCCAATCGCCTATGCCCCACGTAGCCAGGCGACGCTGGTGCGCAACCGCATCGGCAGCCCCGTGCGCGCCAAGGCCGAGATCGGCTTCGAGGCCAGTATTGACTTGCGTAAAGGCCTGCAGGATCTGATCGCCTGGCGCAAAGCCCACAAATCCGAAGTCGAGGCGCGCCGCGCGAAAGCCCGATGAGCGTGACACAGCCCACCAAACGGACCGTCCATATCTCGCTGCCGTCCTTCGGCGAAGAGGAGTGGCACGCGTTGAAGGCACCGCTCGAGAGCGGATGGGTCACGCAAGGTCCTGCCGTCGCGGCCTTCGAGAAGGAGTTTGCGGCCCGGCACAAGGTCAAGCATGCGATTGCCGTGACCTCGGCCACAACAGGCCTACATCTGGCCTTGGCGGCGCTGGGGATTGGACCCGGCGATGAGGTGATCGTTCCGGGATTCACCTGGATCGCGACGGCGAATGTCGTGCTTTATTGTGGCGCCACCCCGGTTTTCGCCGATGTCGACCCGGTGACCTTCAATGTGACCTCGGAAGAAGTCGCCAGGCGTGTGACATCGCGGACCAAAGCGGTGATTCCGGTCCATCTGTTCGGCCTGTGCGCCGATATCGATGGCATCCGTGCCGCATTGCCCAAAGGAGCCGCTATAGTCGAAGATGGGGCGTGTGCCTCGGGCGCGGCTTACAAAGGCCGGCCGGCCGGTGGGTTGGGTGACGCCGCCGTATTTTCGTTCCATCCGCGCAAAGCGATCACGACCGGCGAAGGCGGCATGCTGACCACTGATCGCGATGATCTGGCAGAGACCGCTTCGATGTTGCGCAATCATGGTGCGTCGGTCTCGGAGGAGCAGCGACATCACGGCCCACGGCCTTATATCCTCCCCGAGTTCAATCTGCTGGGTTTCAACTATCGCATGACCGACCTTCAAGGTGCGGTGGGGCGGGTGCAGCTGACGAAGCTCGACCAATTCGTCGACGAACGAGCCAAATGGGCGGCTTGGTATCGCGAGGCCCTGGCCGATCTGCCCTGGCTTCGCCTGCCCGAAGAGCCGAAAAACGGCCGCCATGCGTGGCAATCCTTCGTGACCGTGGTCGATCCGGCCAAAGCACCACGGCCACGCAACGACATCATGGAAGCGCTGCAGGCGCGGGGCGTCGCGACGCGACCCGGCACACATGCGATCCATCTGCTGAGCTATTACCGCGATCGTTTCCAACTGCGCCCCGAACAGTTCCCCGGGGCGCTCGCCTGTGACCGGAACACGATGGCCATTCCACTGCACAACCGTATGAATGAGGACGACTACCGTCATGTCGCCGAGTGCCTCCATGCCGTCTGAGCCGGTCATGACGAACGATCCGAGTTGGTTTGCACCGCTGTTGGGCGCTCCGCTGCCGCAGGAGGGCAGCAGCGTTGATCTGCGAGGCCAAACTTTCATCCGCCGCGGCGGCATCCTGCGCAGCTTATCGCTGCTGACGCCTTCGCAGACGCAGACCGCCGATGCGTTCGGCTTCAAATGGCATAAGCGCGATACATTCGAGAGCGCCACGTCGCTGACCCGTCTAAGAGAATGGTTGATCGCGCGCTATGGCGAGGTTACTCAGGAACCGTGGTTCACGGAACACGGTGCAGAGCCGCTGATCCTGGATGCCGGCTGTGGCGCCGCGATGTCGGCCATCGAATTGTTCAAGCCGCAGTTGGGCAAAGCGCGTTATTTGGGAGTCGATGTTTCCGCCGCGGTCGAGGTGGCATCGGCACGATTTGTCCAGAACGGATGGTCTGCGGGGTTTATCCAAGCCGACTTGAATGCCATCCCGCTCGCGCCCGAATCAGTTGATCTGATTTTCTCTGAGGGTGTTCTGCATCATACCGATTCGACCGAAGCGGCGCTCAAGGCGGTGGCTCCGTTGCTCAAGATCGGCGGGCGTATCTTGTTCTACGTCTATAAGAAGAAGGGGCCGGTCCGCGAATTCACCGACGACTTCATCCGCGACCGGCTGCAGACGATGGCGCCAGAAGCCGCCTGGAAGGCGGTCGAGCCGTTGACCCGACTCGGCGAGACGCTCGGCAAACTGGATATTGAACTCGATATTCCCGAAGCGATCGACGTTCTGGATATCCCAGCCGGCCGTATCAATCTGCAGCGCCTGTTTTATTGGCATGTCGCCAAGGCCTTCTACAGACCTGATTTCTCCTTCGATGAGATGAACCACATCAATTACGACTGGTATGCGCCGCGCAACTCACATCGGCAGACTCCGCAAGAGGTTCGCCGTTGGTGCGAAGCATGCGGTCTTGTCATCGAGCGCGAGCGGGTGGAAGAGGCGGGGATTACCATCATAGCCCGCCGCGCCGCGAAAGGCGCCTGAAGTGACTGAGACTCTCCTTGCTCGGTTGTCCCGTAAGCTCGCCGAGGTCGAGGCGGACAAGGCCGAACATAAGAACGTTCAAGATGTGCTCGTTGACGAGGGAACCCATCTTGACCCTGTGGACGGCAGCCTGAGCGGTGGTTTGGCGTTTCGCGTGCGCGATGGTGGAGGTGTTTGGCACGTCATCCATCACGAGCGCATGGACCGGCTACACCGCGCAATCGACCTGGATGACGCCCTGGCCCGGGGCTTCAGCATTTTCCTGATGAAACATCCGTCCTGGCCTAAGTAATGTGCGGCATAGTCGGCATCATTAATCGGGACGGAGAACCAGCGGCGTCGCGTATCATTAAGCGCATGACCGATGCGGTGGCTCATCGTGGGCCCGACGGCGAGGGATGTTATATAGACGGCGGCGTCGGCTTCGGTCATCGCCGGCTTGCGATTATCGATCTTTCCCCCGCCGGCCATCAGCCGATGGCAACGGCCAACGGCCGCTGGGTCATCACCTATAACGGCGAGATTTTCAATTTTCAGGAGCTTCGTATCGAACTCGAAGCTCTTGGGCATCGTTTTCTGTCCCGCACCGACACCGAGGTGTTGCTGGCGGCGTTCGCACAATGGGGCGTGTCGGCTATTGAACGCCTCAATGGCATGTTCGCGTTTGCGCTGTACGACCGCGATAAGCGTGAAGTCCTTCTGGCGCGCGATCGGTACGGGGTGAAGCCGCTTTATTTCGCGTCAATGGGTGACCGTTTGATCTTCGCCTCGGAGATCAAAGGTCTGCTTGCGCATCCCGATTTCGGTGCCGCAGTTGATCCGGCCGGTTTGATCGAATATCTGACATTCCAGAATTTTCTGGGCGAACGCACGTTATTCAAAGGCATTAACCTTCTGGCCGCCGGAACGATCATGCGGGTGCCGCTGGACCGGCGCTCAGCGCCGCAATCGCTGCGGTATTGGGACTTCCGTTTCGAAGACAGGCAGGACCGTGAGAGCAGGGAGGCGCAGGTCGAGGAACTCGATCGGCTGTTCCGCGGCGCCGTGAGCCGGCAGTTGATCAGCGACGTGCCGGTAGGATCGTATCTATCGGGCGGCATGGACTCCTGTTCGATCACTGCGGTCGCCGCGCGGCAGTTGAAAGATATGCGCAGTTTCACCGTTGGGTTCGACCTGAGCTCGGCATCGGGCCTGGAACTCGGCTTCGACGAGCGCTCGGCCGCCGAGCGCATGTCCTATCTTTCAAAGACAGAACATTACGAAATGGTGCTGAAAGCCGGCGACATGGAACGCGCAATGCGAAATGTCGTTTGGCATATGGAAGAGCCGAGGGTCGGGCAAAGCTATCCCAACTATTATGCCGCTCAATTGGCGAGCCGCTTCTGCACGGTGGTCCTGTCCGGAGCGGGCGGTGACGAGTTGTTTGGCGGCTACCCCTGGCGGTACTATCGCGCGGCGGTCAATAACGACTTCGACGATTATGTCCGCAAATATTTCGCGTTCTGGCAGCGCCTGCTGCCTACCGATGTGGGGACAAGCGTCTTTTCTCCTCTCGGCTCGGCGGGAGCCGATGTCCATCCCGAAAGTCTATTCCGCGACGTATTTACCAATCATGAGAGCCGGCTGGAACGACCGGAAGACTATATCAACCACTCCCTCTATTTCGAAGCAAAGACGTTCCTCCATGGCCTGCTCGTACTGGAAGACAAGTTGAGCATGGCCCATTCGCTCGAAACGCGAGTGCCGTTCCTCGACAATGATCTGGTTGACTTTGCGATGCGGACACCGGTGCGTCACAAACTCGCCAATCTCGGCGACATAGCGCGCATCAATGAGAACGAACCGGGCGGCAAGATAGACCGGTATTTCCAGCGTACCCGCGATGGAAAGCTCATCTTGCGTGACGCCATGTCGCGCCACGTGCCGGCAGACGTCACCCAGGCCGTCAAGAAGGGGTTCTCCGGACCCGACGCCAGTTGGTTTCGCGGCGAAAGTATCGATTACGTGCGGCGTACGCTGATGAAATCCGATGCCCGAATTTTCTCGTGGCTGGATCGGGGGATTGTTCATCGCCTGGTCGAAGACCACCTATCAGGACGCGAGAATCGCCGGCTGTTGATCTGGTCGCTACTCTGCCTCGAGACGTGGTGCAGTGTGTTCTTAGATGGCGTCACGCCGAAAATTGAAACAAGGCCGGCCCGGCCGCACCTGTCTCAAGTTGAGGCGGCGGTATGATTGAGACGATGGAAGGGATTGAGCGATGAGCCTGAAACGCCACATCGGAGTCGCGACACGGCTGGTGCTGAAGCGGCCGCGCGGCTGGAAGTCGGTGTTGTTCAACACGGCGATGCTGCGGGCGCGACGCACGGGTCCATTGATGATGCCAGCGCATGTGTCGATCGAACCGACCAATGCATGCAACGCCCGGTGTCCGGTATGCGAGACCGGCAAGAACGATATGCATCGCAACACAGGTTTCCTCGACCGGCATCTGTACGAGGAGTTCATCGACGACGTTGCGCCGACAACCAGCACGCTCCTGTTCTATTACATGGGCGAGCCTTTCATGCACGAGCACGCCTATGACATGATCCGATACGCGCGTAATAAAGGGCTATACGTCGAAACCTGCTCCAATGGAGATTTTATCGACCCGAAGGGTGTCGTCTATTCAGACGTCAACAAGATCAGCATACAATTGGGCGGCCTCGACGAGGAAACGCACCAGCGCTACCGGGTGCGTAGCAGCTTCACCAAAGCGGAGCGCAATCTTCGGGCCCTCGTTGCAGAGCGCAACAAGCATCCCGAATCGAACGTTCAGATCGAAGTCGGGCTGATCGTGATGCGCCACAATGAGCACCAAGTTGAGCAGTTCAAAGCCTGGGCTCAGGACATTGGCGTCGACGTGGCCAATATTATCGATCCCGGTGTGCGCAACATGCTGGAGGCGCTGGCCTATCTTCCCAAGGACCGGAAATATTGGTTCTACGACGAGAAGGAATTCGAGCGCGGGGTGCTGAAACCCAAAGTCGTACCGCACAATGACTGCACCTGGATTTGGAACTCCACGCAACTGAATTGGAACGGTGACGTTGTGCCGTGTTGCCGTGACCCGAATGGAAAGCATGTTTTCGGTAATGCCTTCGATGGGGGACTGGCGAAAGTGTTCAATGGCGAGCGCGCCCGCGCGTTCCGCCAACGGATATTGGCGGCGCAAGGTGAAATTGATATCTGCCGACTTTGTTCCGGTTATGGCATCCCCGCCTTGGATCGGCCGAGAGTGAAGGCGTTCGAGATAGAACGCCATAGCATTTCCTATCCGGGACAAGCGGCTGAATAGCCGATTCGCATGAAGACGCTTTGCTGATGAGAGCCGACACAGCCGATAGAGACGCGATGCCAATGGAAGCGGCCGGCTCGCCCCGTCCGCGGATTCTGTTTCTAGTCGCAAGCGACTACCGTAGCCTCGAGATCAAGGGCGTCATCCCCCTGATCCTAGAGCGGGACGAGGGCGGATATTTCGAACGGGTCGTGACCGTTCATCCCATCGCCCAGACAACGCGCCGACTGGACCTCAATACCGTACATCGCATTGAGGAGATGCATCTCTCCAGGCCGAGTTGGTTGCCTCATGCGCTTCTTTGGGCATGGGCGCCGATCTATCTCCTCGGGGTTATCCTTCGTGTACACCGCCTCATGCGCGAAGAGCGGATCGATATCGTGCGCGCAACGGATCCGGCTTTCATGGGGCTGATCGGCTGGATCGCCACTCGTATACCGCGCCGACGCTTCTGCGTATCGCTTCATGCCGACTACGATAAGCGTTTCACTCTTGATGGTGCTTTGGGAGCACCCACGATCGCGGGCTCGAGAGAGCTGGCCCGTATCTTGGAAAATTTCGTTTTTCGTCACGCAGATATGACGCTCCCTATTCGCGAAACCTTGGCGTGCAAGATTGCCGCGCTCGGGGTTAAGCCGGACCGTATTCGTGTCATTCCACACGGTATCGATTTGCGCCAGTTCATCGATGCGTCAGTCATCGATTTCCGCGCAGCCAGGAACATTTCCTCAGACAAGAAGATCATCAGCTTCGCAGGCCGCATCGAACGGGAGAATTACATCGCCGACATTTTGGCCCTAGCGCAGAGATTGCGAGATCGAACGGATTGCGTGCTCATCATTGGAGGCGGCGGCAGTGAGGAGGCGTTGCTGAGAAATGCCATTGAGGCCGACCCCAAGTTGAGCGGCATCATGCTTCTGCCGGGCTTCCTTTCGAAAGACGAAGTTGTTGCGCTGCGCCAACAGTCTACCGCTTCCCTCTGTCTAATGGGAGGCTTCAGCCTGATCGAAGCCTGTGCCGCAGGATCTCCAGCCATCAGTTACGACGTCGAATGGCACCACGAACTGGTGGTCGACGGCGTCACGGGGTTTCTCATTCCCGAAGGTGATGTCGATACTTTGGTTCTCCGAGTGAACGCTCTGCTGGACGATCCGGAGGCTGCCCGGCGTTTAGGCGCGTCCGCGCGACAATTGGCGTGCGAACGTCATGACCTTGTGCATACTTCGTCGATAAAGCGATCGATCTACAGCGGATTGCTTCGGCGGAACTCTAGGAAAGTCGGGCCATGACCGATGTTTCCCAACGCATCGCGGAAAATAACCCATGGTACATCGATGATCAGTTTGCGACTCAGATGAAGTCGCCAGCCATGCGCGCATCCGTTCTGCGGAACTGGGTCATATTTGAAGCCTTGCTGACGTCATGGGCGAAAAAGCATCCGGACAAGCAGTTTTGGCGCATCTTGGACAGTGGGTGCGGCGACGGTCTCAACTTGTCGGCTTTGTGCCAGATCGGCAAAAAGCTCGGAAAGACTGTCAGCCTGTTTGGTTGCGACTATAACGGATTGCGCCTTCAGCGCGCCCAAAGCGCAGCACGTCTCGACGGCGCCTTCCAGGGGACTTTGCTCGCTTTACCCGTCGCGACCAATTCCGTCGACGTGATCCTATGCAACCACGTACTTGAGCACATCCGGGAAGACGATGCGGCTTTACGCGAGCTCCACAGGATATTGGCGCCCGATGGCGTCATGGTCCTGGGTGTTCCGAACGAAGGATGCACGCTGGCGCAGTTGCGCAATAACGTTCTCCAGCCGATCATCCTAAAGACCACGGACCACGTACAATTTTATACGCGCGCAATTTTAGCGCGGCGTATCGCGGCGGCCGGGTTCGATATCCAATCTTTCGAAACTATCGGATTCTTCTTACCGCATCTGCGCCTGTTCAATATGGCGGCGCGCTGGGCCAGCGGAAGAGCGATTCTTCACATATTGCGGAAACTCTTTCCGAGCCAAGCGGCTGGGCTCGTTGTCGCGGCGACCAAACGCACAACGGCGAGCGAGCCATGAAACTAGGCATTCTTTCCGACGCACATGGAAACGTCGAAGCCTTTGAGCTTGCGTTGCGCATCTTGAAGAGACTCGGCGCTGAACGATTCCATTTTCTCGGCGATGCCGTTGGCTATCTCCCCGGCTCAAGCGTTGTAGAGCGACTGCAGCGAGAAGCAGTGCCGTCGATCCTGGGCAATCACGAAGCCATGCTGCTATCCGGACGGCAAGCTGAAGCAAAGGAAGAGGTCTATCGGTTGGCGGAGACCCGTAAGGACATGCCGATCGCGATGATCGAGGAAATCCGCAATTGGCGGGAAACCTGTCAAATCGATGCGCCGTGCGGAACAATCAGACTAATGCATGGCAGCCCTAACAACCATGTATACGGTTA
>CAZNZI010000733.1:0-4163 GCA_964577475.1 uncultured Rhodospirillaceae bacterium | reverse complement strand
GAGACGCTCAAGAAGACCGACATCGCCATCTCGACCGCGCTGATCCCCGGCAAGCCCGCGCCCGTTCTGATCACCGAAGCGATGGTGAAAGACATGCGCCCGGGCTCAGTGATCGTCGATCTCGCGGTTGAAGCGGGCGGCAACTGCCCGCTCTCGGAACGCGGCAAGGTGGTGGTGAAGCACGGCGTGACTCTGGTGGGGTACGACAACGTGCCGAGCCGGCTCGCCGCCGACACGAGCGCGCTCTACGCCAAGAACCTGCTGAACTTCCTGACGCTCTCCTACGACAAGGAGACGAAGGGTCTGAAGATCAACTGGGATGACGAGATCATCAAAGGCACGGCGCTGACCCGCGACGGGCAGGTGATCCATCCTGCACTGGCCGCAGGGTGAGGTAGGGAAACGGCCCTCCCTTCGAGACGGACCTTCGGTCCTCCTCAGGGTGAGGTCGCGGGTTGGATAAAGCCTCATCCCGTCTCGAAGGATGGGCCACAAAGAGGATCGGCGGCTCGACCGCTCTGGAGGAAAAGCGAGATGGGTAATTTCGTCACCTTCTTCACCATCTTCGTGCTGGCCGTGTTCGTCGGTTACCACGTCGTCTGGCGCGTCACCCCGGCATTGCACTCGCCGCTGATGAGCGTCACCAACGCGATCTCCTCGGTGATCGTGGTCGGCGCGCTCCTGGCGGCGGGGCCGGCCGATATCTCGCTTTCGAAAGTGCTGGGCTTCGTTGCCGTGGTCCTCGCCTCGATCAACATCTTCGGCGGGTTCGTGGTGACGCAACGCATGCTCAGCATGTTCAAGAAGAAACAGAAGTAAGGGAGACGGGACCGTGTCTGAGAACCTCTCGGCGCTGGCGTATCTGGTCGCCTCCGTCTGCTTCATCCTCTCGTTGCGCGGCCTGTCGTCGCCCGACACCTCGCGCGGCGGCAATATGTGGGGCATCGCCGGGATGGTGATCGCCATCCTGACCACCTTTGCCTCGCCCGGCGTGCTCGACTTCACCTGGATCATCGTCGCCATCCTGATCGGCGGCGCGATCGGCACGGTGGTCGCGCGCAAGATCAACATGACGGCACTGCCGCAGTTGGTCGCCGCCTTCCACTCGCTGGTCGGCTTGGCGGCCGTTCTGGTGGCGGGCGGAGCCTTCACCAATCCGGAGGCCTATCACATCGGCATACCGGGCGACATCCATGGTGGTTCGCTGGTCGAGATGAGTATCGGCCTCGCCATCGGCGCGATCACCTTCACGGGTTCCATCGTCGCCTTCGCCAAGCTGCAGGGCCTGGTGACGGGCAAGCCGCTGGTGTTCCCGCTGCAGCATCCGTTCAACGCGGCGCTCGGCATCGCCATCGTCGCACTGATCGTCTGGTTCGTGATGTCGTCCTCGCCGGTCGCCTTCATCCTGATCACGGCGATCTCGCTGCTGCTCGGCTTCCTGCTGATCCTGCCGATCGGCGGCGCCGATATGCCGGTGGTCATCTCGATGCTGAACAGCTATTCCGGCTGGGCGGCCAGCGGCATCGGCTTCACCCTGCAAAATCCGCTCCTGATCGTCACGGGTGCGCTGGTGGGCTCATCGGGTGCCATCCTCAGCTACATCATGTGCAAGGGGATGAACCGCTCGATCTTCAACGTGATCCTCGGCGGCTTCGGCGGCGAGGCGGCGGGCGGTGCCGCGGGCGGCGGCGCGGGCCAGGATCGGGCGGTGAAGTCGGGCAGCGCCGAAGACGCGGCCTTCCTGATGCAGAACGCCTCCAAGGTCATCATCGTGCCGGGTTACGGCATGGCGGTGGCGCAGGCGCAGCATGCCGTGGCGAAGATGGCCGACATCCTGAAGAAGGAAGGCGTCGACGTCCGCTACGCGATCCATCCCGTCGCGGGCCGCATGCCCGGCCATATGAACGTGCTGCTGGCCGAAGCCAATGTCCCCTATGACGAGGTGTTCGAGCTCGAAGAGATCAACAACGAGTTCGGCACGGCGGATGTCGCCTATGTGATTGGCGCCAACGACGTGACCAACCCGGCGGCCAAGACCGATCCCAAGAGCCCGATCTTCGGCATGCCGATCCTTGATGTCGAGAAGGCGAAGACCGTTCTGTTCATCAAGCGCTCGATGGCGACTGGCTATGCCGGCGTCGACAATGAACTCTTCTTCCGCGACAACACGATGATGCTATTCGGCGACGCGAAGAAGGTCACCGAAGCGGTCGTGAAGGCGGTGGGCGGCGAGTAAATCTCGCCGCTCGCATCTCATCACAATTTCCCGGCGCGCAGTTTGGCCACTGCGCGTTGTGCACATTTCCATATCATGTGATGCAGAGACGCATGATTTTTCATGCGTCCGTATGTGAAGACGCGGTCACATAGTTGCCACGCCGTCGCGTGACACCTATTTTGGATCGTGATGGAAGGAAGCGCACTGACAGGCCGGGACGGGGCCGGCCACGCCGCGCGGCGTTCGTTGCCGACGGAGGCTGAGGCGTCGCGGTCGCGGAAATATAAAGGCCGCGTCGTCGTCGTTACGCATCGCGTTCATTTGCCGCGCGCCCTGCGGCGCAGCTCCGTCGAACTCGACATCGCCATGCAAGCCGCTCTTGCCGATAAGCCGGTGCTCTGGGTCGGCTGGAGCGGCGAGTATTGCGACGGCGAGGCCAGTGCGCCGGAATTGCGGCGCCGCTGCCTGATGCTCAGGGCCCGTATCGACTTGCCGCGCGCCGATCACGAAGGATTTTACGAGCGCTTCGCCAAGAAAACGCTATGGCCCGTGTTCCATTCCCGCGCCGGCGCGATGGAGTTCGACTATGCGGACTACGCGGCCTATATGCGGATCAATGACGAGTTCGCGCGCCAACTGCTTCCGCTGCTCGATCCGAACGATCTCATCTGGATCCACGACTATCATCTCATTCCGTTGGCCGGCTGCCTGCGCGCACGCGGCGCCAAGCAGAAGATAGGCTTTTTCCAGCATATTCCGTTTCCGCCGCCCGAAATCCTGGCAACCTTACCCATGCACGACGCGCTGATGCGCGCCTTCGCCGAATTCGACCTGATCGGCTTCAACGCTGCGGGCGACGCGGCGTCATTCGCGAGTTATTTCACCGGCGAACGCAAAACCGATCAGGGCTGGTTCGAAATCGTGGGCGGCTTCGGACGCGAATTCGGAGTTGGCGTGTTCCCGATCGGAATCGACGTGGACGGGATCGCATCGCACGCCGCGTGGGCGGAAGAGCGCGGCTTTGCCAATGCGCTGCGCGAACGGACCGGGGAGCGCAAGCTGATCAGTGCCGTCGGGAGCCTCGATAGCAGCAAGGGCCTTCTGCGCCGCCTCAAGGCGATCGAGGTGCTGCTGGACGAATACCCGGAATATCGCCGGATGGCGATGGTCCACCAGATCGCGTTGCCGTCCGGCGATATCGGCGGCGACTCCCAGGGGATGCGCAAGGAAGTCCATGCGCGCATCAAGGCGATCAATCGGCGTTTCGGCGCCGAGGACAACCCGATCATCCGCTGCGCCTATGCGCTGCCGCAGCGAGACGATCTGTTCGCGCAATTGCGGATGAGCGCCGTCGGGATGGCTACGCCGCTGCGCGACGGCATGAATTTGACCGTCAAGGAATTCATCGCCTGCCAGGACCCGGAGAATCCCGGCATACCGATCTTGTCGCGATTCACCGGTGCTGCGCACCAGCTGGATGCGGCGCTGATCGTCAACCCGTATGACGAGGTGGCGACGGCGCGCGCGATCCGGCGCGCCCTGACCATGCCTCTTCTCGAGCGGCTCGAGCGCCATGGTGCGCTGTTGGAGGCCGTCCGTTCCTACGATGTTTTCCGCTGGCGCGACGAATATTTGAGCGCCCTGTGGCAAAGTCGTGACCAAGGTGAGGACGCCCAGGGCTCCGGCGATGAGCCGGAGCGGTCTTTCAGCGCCGTCTAGGACGGCCGTTTATCGCCTTTTTTCCAGGAATAGGGTCCAGCCCCTTCATTTCCCTATGGTTGCCACATGGTCGCCACAGCTTTGAGGCCTATTTGAGTTGAGACGGCTACAGCGACTTCATTGGCGGAGGAAATTGATGCCGCTCGATCCTCGAAGCCGCATCCGTGACATCGTTTCGAAGATGTTCGGGGCGGAGACCGCGCGCGCCCCCGTGAACATGCCGGGT
>CAZNZI010000732.1:0-6100 GCA_964577475.1 uncultured Rhodospirillaceae bacterium | reverse complement strand
TGTCAGGGCCGCAGACTCGGTCGTCGTCAAGCCGGCCACGTCGGTCGCGGTCAAGCCAGCCGCCTGCGTGGCGGTCAGGGCACCGACATTGGTCGCCGTCAGCGAGCCGAATTGGGTCGAGGTCAAAGCGCCGAGCTGCGCCGCGGAGACGGACGCGAACTGGGTCGCGGACAGGCCCGCGATCTCGGTAACCGTGAGGCCCGCGAAAGCGGTCGCGGTGAGGCCACCGACCTGAGCGGCCGTAAAGGCCGCGACTTCCGTCACCGTCAGCGTGCCGACATCGGCCGCGGAAACACCCGCCATCTGCGTCGCGGTCAGCGCGCCGACTTCCGTCGAGGTGAGGGCGGCAAAGGCGGTCGAGGTCAGGCCACCGATCTGCGTGGCCGTCAGCGACTTGACCTGGCTGGTGGTCAGGCCCTGAACGTCAGCCGCCGAGAGACCGGCCATCTGGGTCGCCGAGAAGGCTGCGACCTGAGTGGTGGTGAATCCGCTGAATGCCGTCGCGGTCAGGCCGCCGATCTGCGTGGCGTTCAATGCAGACACTTCGCTGGTCGTCAGCTTCGCGATCTGGTCGGCCGTGACGCCGCCCATCTGCGTCGCGGTGAGCGCCCCGACTTCAGTCGAGGTCAGCGCGTCGAAAGCCGTGGCGGAGAGCGAGGCGATCTGCGTCGCGGTCAACGCGCCGACTTCAGTCGTGGTCAGAACGGCGACATCGGCCGCCGAAACACCCGCCATCTGCGTCGCCGTCAAGGCGCCGACTTCGGTCGTGGTCAGGGCGGAGAATGCGGTCGCGGTCAACCCGCCGATCTGGTCAGCGGAGAACGCGCCCACTTCGGTCGTGGTCAGACCCTGGACGTCGGTGAACGACAGGCCGGCCATCTGCGTGGCGGACAGCGCACCGATGACGGTCGCCGTCAAACTGCCGAACGCGGTGGAGGTCAGCGCGCCGATCTGCGCAGCCGAGAGTCCGGCCGTCTGCGTCGTGCTGAGGGCCGCAGTCTCGGTCACCGTGAGCCGTGCCGAAGCCGTAACCGTCAAACCACTGAGTTGGTCCGCCGAAAGCGCTCCGGTCTGGGTCGCGGAGATGGCGGTGAAATTGGTAGCCGTGAGGGCGTTGAGCTGGGTGCTGGTGAAGCCGCCGATCTGGGTCGTACCGAGGCTTGTGACCTGCGTGAGCGTGAGCGCCGCGACTTCGGACGTCGTGAAGCCCGGGATTTGATCGGCACTCAGCTCGCCGAGCTGCGTGACTGTGAAGAACGGAATCTGGGTTGAGGTGAAGTACCCCAGTTCGGTGGCGGAGAGCCCTGAAATCGCTGTTGCGTTAAGGCTTTGAATGAACGTCGCGTTAAAGCCTTGGATGGTCGTCTGAGAAAGGCTCACGGGCTACCCCCAGAAAAAAGATAAAGTTGCCGTTACAGCACTCATCCGCGCCTCATCCGAGTCGCGGATTCCGAAAACGCCAGAGCTAAAGTGCACCCCGGATTTAGTAACCTTTTGCGGTACTTAGCACGCCCTGCCCCTAATCACGGCGTACTCGCCACCCACCAGCTACATCTAGATAGCTCGGATCATAGTTGAAGCTAATCTGGTAAATCAACTTCAAGATTAAGGCACCGCCCCAGGTTTCTAAGCAGGCGGATCATAGTGGAAGGCCTATACTCGAACAACTCGTGAATTGGCCAGATTCATCCTGAATTATCACTATGCCATGCAACCAATTCTGAACCAGTCCGCGCCCCTTAGACACCCTCGCAGTGCCGTCTCAGCGCACCGAAAGGGCGCATAGAGATCGCATAGCGTACAGTGGCATGACGATTCTTAAGGGAAGATACGGGTGAGGAGAGCCCTTAAAACGAGTCCTCAGGGCTCCCGGATGCTTTCGCTCAAGGCCCGCGTGATCGGGAACAGGAAGAACGAGATCGCACTGCGCGTTCCGACCTTGATGTCGGCCGACAGTGTCATACCGGGAATCAGCCGGGCACCTTCGGGCAGGTGTTCGAGCTTGGTACTCAGGAGTTCGACGCGACCGCGGTGGAAGGCGCCGCCATTGCGGTTGATGAGCGGGATGCCCGTATCGGGCCCGCTTCCCTGACCGGGAAAGGACTCCTCGCTGATCGACAGAAGCTTGCCGTGCAACAGGCCGTGGCGCTGATACGGGAAGGCATCGATCTTGATGACGACCTCGTCGCCGGCGGTGGTGTAGCCCACATCCCCTGAATCGATCGAGATCTCGGCCACCAGCTTCGCGTCGGACGGAACCATCGTCACCAGGGGTTCGGCCGAGCGCAGCACCGATCCCGGCGAGCGGTTGGCGACGTCGAGGACGACGCCATCGGCCGGCGCGGTTACGACCACAAGATCGTGCAGGCGTGCGGCCTTGGTCTGCCCCTCGTCCACCTTGGCGAGTTGCGTCCGGGTATCGACGAGACTCTCGACGATCTGATGACGCCACTGATCCGTAAAGGCCTGGCGCTCAGCCTCTTTCGACTGAATTTCGTGCTGCAACTCAGCCGACTTATTGACCGCGTCCTGCTGCGCCTGCTCGATGCGCATGCGATTGCTTTTGGCTTCAAGGAACTGAAGCTTCGAGCCGATCTGCGATTGCATCAGGGTGGTGCGCATGGTCTCGACGTCCTTGGCAACTTCGAGCTGCTTGGCCGTCGAGCTAAGATCATCCTGCGTCGAACGCAGGCTGGCGCGACGCAGCTGGATATCTTCGTCGTACACCTTCAACTGCGACTGGTATTGGGCGCGGCGCTGATTGTAGAGGGTCTGCTGCAATTGATCGTCGGCCGTCACCGTGGACGGCATCTCGAAGGGGTTGCCATCGAGTTCGGCTTCCAACCGGCGCTTTTGGGCCAGCAGCGACTTCTGCTGCGACGACAGCGACAACAAATCCGCATTGGCGAAGGTGGGGTCGAGCGTGGCCAGGACTTCGCCTTTTTTGACCGTATCGCCGGCCCGAACCCGCAGATCGCGGATCATCGCCGTGTCGATCGGCTGCAGCATGATCGGCGGCGTGTCAGTCACGATGCGGCCGCTGCCGACCACCACCATGTCCACCTTCAGGATGGACATGACCGTAATGACCAGGATGAACATGCAGACGACGATCAGGAAGATCGACCGCAAATAGCGCGGGGGACGTTCTTCCGAAATCTCGTCGATCGGATCCTGGAACGGAATCGCCTCCGGGATCAGCGACACACGGGATGAACTCCCGAACAGGCTCAAGCCGCCGAGAATACGGCGGCGGGCCTCCGGGGTGCGCGTGGAAGGAACGGGAACGTTCATGGTCTAGCGCGCCTCAACCTTGCACATGGCGCGTCTGCTGATGCCACAAATGACTGTAGATCTCGCACCGTTCCAGCAGGACGCTGTGCGGCGCGAAATCGGCGACGACACCGCGATCCAATACAAGGATCGCGTCGGAAGCCACCAGCGAGGACAGGCGATGCGACACGATGATCATCGTGCGCCCGCGGCCGATCTCGGCCAGGTTGTTCTGAACGATCGCTTCGCTTTCCGGATCGAGCGCGCTGGTTGCCTCATCGAACAACAGGAGGCGGGGCCGCAGCAGCAGGGCGCGCGCAATGGCGATGCGTTGGCGCTGACCGCCGGAGAAGTTGTTGGCGCTTTCCTCCACGAAGGTCTCGTAGGACATCGGCAGACGGTCGATGAACTCGTCGGCGCCGGCGAGACGGGCGACCTCCATGATCTCTTCGAGGGTCGCGTCGGGCTTGGCCGCCGAAATGTTCTCGCGAACCGTGCCGCGGAACAGGATGTTCTCCTGCAGCACGACACCGATGCTGCGCCGAAGATGAGTCAGGTCGATGTGGCGGATATCGGTGCCGTTGAGCTTGATCAGCCCGTCTTGAGGCGCCTGGATGCCTTGGATGATCCGGGTCAGTGTCGTCTTTCCCGAACCGGACCGGCCGACGACGCCGATCATCTGGCCGGGCTCGACTTTGAAAGACACCTGGTTGAGCGCCGGCGTCGCCGATCCAGGATAGGTGAAGTTCACATTCTCGAATTCGATGGAGCCCGTGATCTCGGGGCGGATGCCGCGCTGGTTCGGGTCCCGCTCCGGCGCGTGATTCATCACCGTGCCGAGCATGCGGACCGACAGCGCGGTCTGCTGATATTCGTTGATCAGGCCCACCATCGAGACCAGCGGGCCGATGACGCGGCCGGCCAGCATATTGAAGGCGATCAGGGCACCCATGCTGATCGTGCCGTCGAACACTTCGACGGCGCCGATTCCCAGGATGGTGATCTGGAGCAGGTTCTGCAGCCCGCCGACGATGACGACCGCGATCGCGCTGAAATAGCCGACCGTGGCGCGGCGGCGGATCGAGGTGGCGACCTTGCCGTCCCACGACGCCATGCGCAGAGGCTCGAGGGCCAAAGACTTCACGGCACGCATGCCGTGCAGCGTTTCGACCAGATCGGCTTGGCGCGCACCCTCGGCACCGTAGAGCTGTTGCAGATAGGTGCGGAAAGTCGGCACCATGATGCCGATGATGCCGGCGATGATCAGGGCGAAGGTCAGCACCACGGCCGTCAACACGCCGCTGTAGAAGCACAAGCCCACCACAAGCACCGGCAGCGAAAACGTATCGAGCGCCGTCTGGAACAAGCGACCCGTGAGAAAGCCGCGGATCGCGTCGGTCTGCTGCATATGGCGCAGCAACACGCCTGCCGGATGGCTTTCAAAGAATTGCATCGGCAGACGCAACATATGCGCGAAGGTGCGCGATGCCAGGCGCGCGTCGATCTTGTTGGTCGCAAACAGCATCAGATATTGGCGCACATAGCCGAAGACGCCGTCGAACATGACGGTAACGATGACCGCGATCACCACGGCAAACAGCGTGTGGTAACTCTTATGCGGAATGACCTTGTCGACCATGATCTGGAAGAACAGCGGCGTCGCGAAGCCGATCAGGGTCGACATGACCGCCGCGATCGCCACGTCGCGCAGGTATTTGCCCTCGCGCAGGATGTCGGGCATGAACCAGCGGAAGCCGAACGGTTGCTTCTCGTCGCGGATCGTGTACTTGCGCTTGCAGAGAATCAGGCGGCCGTTCCAAATCTCCTCGAATTCTTCGCGCCGCATCAGCTTGATGCCGGACTGCTCGGTCTTCGGGTTGAGGACGGCAACCGCCACGGTTCCGTCGCCGGCCTTGATGATGTTGGCCACGATCACCCAGCCGCCATCCTGGAGCTCGGCCATCACCGGATAAGCGGTGCCGAGACTGGTGACGTGCTTCCAACTTTTGTGGCGCAGGAATTTGGCAGCGAGGCCGACCTCGCGCATCAGACGCAATACGGAGCCGATAGGGTCGGTCGTATTGATGCGACCCAGCTGTTCCGGCGTGACCTGGGTACCGTGATGCAGTGCCACAAGGTAGAGGCAGCGCACCGCGGAAAGATCCGGCGCCACTTGAGGGTTGGGCGAATAATTCAAAACCTGAGCCTGCTCATCGGTCTAAGCGACAGGATACCGTATCGCTCCGACGTTAACGATTGGTATCCAGTGGAGCCGTGTTTACCGCATCGCAACCGCTCTGCGCCATGGTTGTTCCCGGCGCAGAAATGTTAAGGTCGATGCCGGCGGGCAGCGGGGAGTGGCTTTCGTCTTGGTTTCCTTGGGTTTCTCAATTGGAGCGGCGGTTCGGCCGGCGCGGCTGGCGGCCTCGGTTGCGCTGATTGCCGTCCTCGCGGGCTGCGACATCGGGCCCGACTTCCTTAAGCCGATCGTCGAGGCGCCCAAAGCCTGGGTCACCCCTCCGGAGAAGGCGCAGACCGAATGGCCTTCCGCCGATTGGTGGCAGGCCTTCGGATCGCCCGAGCTCAACAAGCTGATGGCCCAGGCGCAGACCGCCAATTTCGACATCGCCGCCGCAGCGGCGCGAATCGTTCAGGCCGATGCCCAGGCCAAAGTTGCCGGCGCCCCTCTTCTGCCGTCGATCGGCGCCGCCGGTTCGGTGACCAAAGCGGCGACCGGGCCAACCTCGGCGGGGCTCGGCAGCCCGCCCGCTTATTATTCTTCGACCGCCACCGCGACGGCCAGCTACGAAATCGACTTCTGGGGCAA
>CAZNZI010000731.1:0-2682 GCA_964577475.1 uncultured Rhodospirillaceae bacterium | reverse complement strand
GGGACTGCCGTGCAGGATGTGAATTGGGTGGCACTGATCGTTTTCGTGCTGCTGTTCGGCTTCATCACCTGGCTGGGTTTCGCCGCCGCGCGCTGGCGCAAGGGCGATCTCGACATGCTGCATGAATGGGGCCTGGGCGGGCGGCGCTTCGGCACGCTGGTCACCTGGTTCCTGGTCGGCGGCGATCTCTACACCGCCTACACCTTCATCGCCGTGCCGGCGCTGGCCTTCGGCGCGGGCGCCGTGGCGTTCTTCGCCGTCCCCTACACGATCCTGATCTATCCGATCCTGTTCATCGTCTTCCCGCGGCTCTGGCTGGTGACCCACCGCAAGGGCTATGTGACCGCCGCCGACTTCATCCGCGGCCGCTTCGGCAACCGCTGGCTGGCGCTGGCCATCACCGTGACGGGCATTATCGCGACGATGCCCTATATCGCTCTGCAGCTGGTCGGCCTGGAAGTCGTGATCAGCGGGCTCGGCATCGGCACCAGCGGCGGCTGGGTCAGCGAGATTCCGTTGCTGATCGCCTTCGTCATCCTCGCCGCCTTCACCTATTCAAGCGGCCTGCGCGCGCCGGCGGCCATTGCCATCGTGAAGGACCTGCTGATCTACATCACGGCCTTCGCCGCCGTGATCGTGATCCCGATCCAGTTGGGCGGCTTCGGCAAGATTTTCGCTTCCGTGCCGCCGGCGAAGGTTCTGCTTCCCGCGCCGCCCGACGGCGGCGGCTGGGGTACCTACGGCGTATACGCGACCCTGGCGCTGGGTTCGGCGCTGGCACTGTTCCTCTATCCGCATTCGATGACCGGCGTGATGAGCGCGTCCAGCCGCCATGCGGTGAAGCGTAATGCGGCGCTGCTGCCGTCCTATTCCTTCCTACTCGGCCTTCTGGCCCTGCTCGGCTTCTTCGCCATCGCGGCGGGGGTGGACAAGCTGCCGGAGTTCGCCGACGGGTTCAAAACCTTCAAGGCCAACTTCGCGGTACCGGCGCTGTTCCTGCACAGCTTCCCGGGCTGGTTCGTCGGCATCGCCTTCGCGGCCATCGGCATCGGCGCGCTGGTGCCGGCCGCCATCATGTCGATCGCGGCGGCCAACCTGTTCACGCGCAACATCTACAAGGAGTTCATCAATCCCGCCGCCAGCGGCAAGCAGGAATCCCAGATGGCGAAATGGGTGTCGCTGATCGTGAAGTTCGGCGCGCTGATCTTCATCCTGTTCATGCCGTCGCAATTCGCGATTCAGTTCCAGCTTCTGGGCGGCATCTGGATCATCCAGACCTTGCCAACGGTGATGTTCGGCCTTTACACGCGCTGGTTCGACGCCTGGGCGCTGCTCATCGGCTGGGCGGCGGGCATGGTCATCGGCACCTGGATCGCGGCGGCGGCCAATTTCACGCCGACCTGGAAACTCGTGCTGGGCGGCGTGCCTCTGCCAGGCTATACCGCGCTCTATTCGCTGGTCATCAACATCGTGATCGCGATCGTCCTGACCTTGGTCGTCCGGGCGATGGGCGCGAAGGGTGCGCCCGACCAGACCGCCCCTGCCGACTACGTACCGTAACCGCTTTCACAGAGAACACGAGTCATGCCGCCGAAAAGCAATCCGCTGAAACTGAACCCGCTCCAGTTGCGCACGCTCGCGCTGTTGCAGGAACTCGCGAAATATCCGGAACTGGCCCAGCCGGTCGGCGACACGGGCGGCGTGCGGATCACCGAACTGCCGCATCCGCACGGCAATCACTTCCATGTCGGCGCCAAGACGGTCGCCAGCGCCGATGCGACGGGTCTGCACAATCCGGCGGTGTGGGTGGCGCTGGAGCGTAAGGGCCTGACCCAGGGCCAGTATCCGTACTCCGTCGTCCTGACCAAAGACGGTATCGACTACGACACCTCGGGCGCCGGACACATCCTGCACGGCGGCGATCACCACTGAGGCGCGACTACGGCGCTGGGCTCACGATGACACGGGACAGCGCCGTGGTGTCGAACTGCGACAGGTTCGCGGCGATGGCGATCGCGTAGTTGAGCCGCGGATAGATCCGCAGTTCCGCGCTATATCCGCCGCCGATCCCGCCGTGATAGGCGAAGGGTTCGCCGCCCGCATCGCCCAACCACCACCCCAGGCCGGCTTCCGTGCGCGATCCGTCGGCCAGGACAGCCGGAGCAAGGGCCGCGTCGACCGAACTGCGCGGCAAGATCGTCTTGCCGTCGAGCACGCCGCCCGCGAGCATCGCGCGGCCAAGTTGGAGGGCGTCGCGGGCGGTGCCGACCAGCCCGCCATAGGGCGCTCCGTCGATCAGGAACGGCAGCAATGGCGTCAGGCCACGGCGCGTCGGTCCGAAGAACCGTTCGGCGACCAATGTCCGTCCGACGAGTCCCATCATCGACCAGGCGCGGAAATAGCCGGTCGCGACATCGGGCGTGTGTGCGAAGCCGCTGGCGGCCATGCCCAGCGGTTCGAGGATATGCCGTGCGATGTAGCGCTCGAACGCCATGCCGGCCACCCGCTCGATCAGCAAGCCGAGAACGAGATAGCCGATATTGGAGTAGAGCACGCGCAGGCCGGGCGCGAAGCGCGGACGCTTGCGCAGCAGCCGCGCCGTCATCGCCGCCAGCGGCGGCGCGTTTTCCGAGACCAGATGAATCCAGGTGAGCGGAACCGGATTCGGCAGACCGGCCATAT
>CAZNZI010000730.1:0-1765 GCA_964577475.1 uncultured Rhodospirillaceae bacterium | reverse complement strand
CACCAAAGGCGTTCCGTTTCCCAACAAGAAGTGACTGCGATCATGATCGTCACGGAGATCGCGGGTGTCAAAATTCCCGACAGCCGGCTGGCGCGGGAGGTGACACAGTTCATCCGCGACACCGAAAGCGATCTGCTGTTTCACCACTCGGTCCGCGTCTATTGCTGGGGCGCGCTGATCGGGGACCGGGCGGGACAGCGCTTCGATCCCGAACTCTTCTATGTCGCGTCCATGTTCCACGATCTCGGCCTCACCGCGCGCTATGAGACAAGCCAGTTGCGCTTTGAGGTCGACGGCGCGAATGCCGCGCGCGATTTCCTGCGCGGGCATGGACTCTGGGAGACCGATATCGAGACGGTGTGGAACGCGATCGCGCTGCACACCACGCCGGGCATTCCGCAATTCATGCGGCCCGAGATCGCGCTGCTCCAGGCGGGGGCCGGCATGGATGTGGCCGGCCGCGGCTATGATCAGTTCACCGATGCCGAACGCGAGGCCGTGGTCGCCGCCTTTCCGCGCGGCACCGATTTCAAGCACGGGATCATCGATGCCTTCTATGAGGGCATGAAGCACCGGCCCGACAGCACCTTCGGCACCTTCAACGACGATGTGCTGGCGTTCAAGGACCCGCATTTCCGGCGCGGCGATATCTGCAGCGCCATCCTGGCATCGAAGTGGAAGAGTTGAGCATGGCATCCGCCCAGACGATCACCATCTACGGCATCAAGAACTGTGACACGATGAAGAAGGCGCGCGCCTGGCTCGACCAGAAGGGCGTGGCCTATGCGTTCCATGATTACAAGGCTTCGGGCATCGACCGCGCGCGGCTGGAGGCGTGGTCGCGCCAAGTCGGCTGGGAGGTGCTGCTCAACCGCGCCGGCACGACCTTCCGCAAACTCCCCGAGAAGGATCGCGAGGGGGTCGACGAAAAGAAAGCGATTGCCTTGATGCTCGACCAGCCTTCGACGATCAAACGCCCGGTCCTTGATCTCGGCGGGCGTTTGCTGGTGGGCTTCAAACCCGCCGAGTACGAGGCGAAACTGGGCTGACGCCCTCACGCCCCGCCCGGTTTCTCGATCAGCAACGAACGGCAGGGGAGCAGCCACAGGATGTCGCGCGAGAACTCCTGAACCTTCATGCCCGCGTCCCACAACACTTCGATATAGCGCGATGCGTGCATGAGATCGAACAGAACCATGCGGCCGCCCGGCTTCAGCACGCGGACCAGTTCGTGCAATGCTGCATCGCGCGCGTCCCGTGACGGGATGTTGTGCAGCACGATCATCGAGATGATCGCATCGAAGGACGCATCGGCAAAGGGCAGGCGCGTGATGTCGCCGGTCTTCACCTCGACCCGGTCGGCGACGCCTTCCGCCGCCGCATTGGCCAAGGTCGCGTCCGGATGGTTGCCGGACTGGTCCTTGGCGGCCCAGAGATCGACGCCGACCGCTTTGCCCGTCGTCAGTTTCTTCGCGCACCCGATCAGGGCCAGGCCGCGGCCGCATCCGGCGTCAAGCACCTGCTCGCCGCCGGATAGGGCCAGTGCCGCGACCAGACGGTCGCAGACCCGCCGCTTGGTCACGAGGCTCGAGCGCAGCATCACGCCAGCGTAAAACAGGACGAAGACGGCGATGAACGCGACGGCGATGCTCGCCCAAACCGGCACGGGGTTGGGTGGCGGCAGGGCGAAGCCGATCGCCGCAACCGCGGCCAGTAGGCCTCCGAGAACGATGTGGGCACGGACCACGCCGGGCGCGTCGATGCC
>CAZNZI010000729.1:0-5753 GCA_964577475.1 uncultured Rhodospirillaceae bacterium | reverse complement strand
CCGGCGCACAAAGCCGTTGTGGGACAAGGTCAGCAACGACTACGACGCGCAGTTCAAACAGAATACCGACATCCGCAACAAGGCCTTCCTGCGTGAGTTCGAGAACGATGCCGAGCACCGGCTCGACCTGTGGAACGGCCGCATCGTCTTCTACTATCGCCACTACCCGCTCTCAGGCGCCTATTGCGACGGCATCAAGAAGATGCTGACCGATGCCGATAAGAACGGCTGGGCCAGATTCACCAAGCAGGCGCATCTCGGCCACGACGAAGTGCGGATGACCTACGAGCCGTGCGATAAGTGACGGATCGCTTGCGATCCGTCATTCCGGACAAGCGAAGCGCAGATTCGGGATCCAGGGGCCGTTCACTGTGACTCTGGACCCCGGATAACGCTTCGCGTTTCCGGGGTGACGGTTACTGGGGAGCGCCTAAGCTGCGCGCCCGCAGCCGCGTCCCGCGGCAAATTTGTTTAGGCGGCTCTGCCGCCGTGCAAGCTCGACCAGGCGACCGGGTCATGCAGGAACTTGCGGACTTCGTCGACCGTGGCGCGGTCGAGGCTGCCGTCCTGTTCGGCGACGTCGAACACGTCCCACCAGTTGGCGAGGAAGTGCAGGCGGACATCGATCTCTTCGAGGGTCTTCAACGCTTCGGGGAAGACGCCGTAGAAGAAGACGACGAAGCAGTGATTGACGCTCATGCCCGCGTTGCGCAGGGCCTTGCAGAAGTTGACCTTGCTGGTGCCGTCCGACGCCAGATCCTCGATCAGAACCGCGCGGTCACCCGGTTCGACCGCGCCTTCGATCTGCGCGTTGCGGCCGAAGCCCTTGGCCTGCTTGCGCACATAGAGCATCGGCAGTGACAGCTCATCGGCGATCCAGGCGGCGAACGGGATGCCGGCCGTCTCGCCGCCCGCCACCGCATCGATCGACTCGAAGCCGACTTCGCGCGTCAGGGCCGCGGCAGCCATCTCGGTGATCTTCTTGCGCGCGCGCGGGAATGAGATCAGGCGGCGGCAATCGACATAGACGGGCGTCTTCCAACCGGAGGTTAGGGTGAAGGGCTCTTGCGGACGAAAGCCGATCGACTTGGTCTCAAGCAGGATACGGGCCGTGGTCAGGCCCGCCTGCCTCTGCTCGGGCGTGCGCGAGGCGGACTGCATGGGCGAACTCCGGTCTTCGATCTGTCGGGGTGCCCGTCGCCGCGGCGTGGGCTTGGCGGTTTGTAGGGCCAAAGCGGAACCCACGCAACAGGAACGACGCGGTTCGGATCGCGAGGCGCGCATGGCCGAATTGCGCACCGCTTTATCCACAGGCTTACCCCCGGAACGATCCCGATTCGGAAGCAAGCGGTCCAAAAAGCGCCAGCTGCGGCTAGTTCAACCGATGCAATACGGCATCGCCGGAACCGCCGGCGGCGGACCAATGGACGGCCAGCGTGCCGTCGGGCTGCAACTTGTAAGTGAGGGTCGAATGCGGCGTGGTGATGTGGAGGCCATCGTTGTCGATCGGTCCCCCGACCAGATAGGAGCCGCCCGTTTCGTCGTGGGCCGCAGGGCCGAAGGTATATGAGCCTTCGGCGCGGCCGATCGTCGAAACCTTCTCGATGGTGAGCAACGTCTCGCGCCCGCCGCCTGCATACCAGCCGTACCACTGCCCGATGTAAGGCGAATCGACCGACACGGTCTTGGAGACGACGAGCTTGGGCTGTGGCAGGCGCGCCAGTACCTCCCTTATTTTCGGCTGGTGGGGCGCGCAGGCGAATGGTCCGGGCGGCGGTTTCGTATCGATGAAGTCGAGGATGCAGCGCGCATACTGCGCGGCGAAGGCGAGGCTCATGCCAGCCGAATGCCCCTCGAACCCGGGCGGCCGGTCAAGCACGACATAGGGCACGTTCTTCTGCGCCAGAACTTTGCCGAACCCTGGGCCGCGGCCGCCGGGATCGAAGGTATCCTTGGCGAACAGCACGACCATGGTCGGCGTCGGCGCCATCTTGGCTGCGATATCGACGATCTCGGCATTGCGATTGCGCGCCGCGCCTTCACCGTATTCGGCGGGCGACATGGCGATGATCGCATCGAACAGACCGGGCCGCGCCGCGACCTCGAACGAGATCCAGGCGCCGAAGCTTTGGCCGACGGTGACGATGCGGCGATAGCCTTCCTCGCGCAGGGCGTAGGCCTTGCCTTCGAGAATCGCATCGGAGTGGTCGGCGCGGTCGTCGACCAGGGGGCGGATAAGGGTGAAGACGTCCCAACCGTCGTTGCGCGCGGCGTCGAGAAAGAAGGGCGGCTCGCCGCTCGAGTCCTCTTCGTAGTCGAGCCCATGGTTGTAGATGATCGCGCCTTTGGCGGTGACGGGGCCCAGCATCAGTTTATTGGGGTTGGCCGCCAGCAGCGCCACGTCGGCGTGGGGCTTTGCGGTGTAATGCTGCTCGGCGCAGCCCGCCAGAAACCACACAGCGGCCAGGAGGGCCGGCACCACCGCGAGGCGCATCAATTCCCCGCGACGGCTTTGCGATGCAGTTCGGCGGAACCGGCCCCGAAGCAGCAGAAGATCACTTCGGCGATCGCAGGCAGCCCGGTTGCCGTTTCGCGTACCGTGCGCACCGCGATCGGCGCGGCGCGGTCGGGCGGGAAACCATAGACGCCGGTCGAGATTGCCGGGAAGGCCACACGAACCAGGTTATTCTGCGCAGCCAGTTCCAGCGCGCGGCGATAGCATGAGGCCAGCAACGCATCCTCGTTGGCCGTTCCGCCATGCCAGACCGGGCCAACAGTGTGAATCACATGCTTGGCGGGCAGGCGGTAGCCTTTGGTGATCTTGGCATCGCCCGTTTTGCAGCCATGGAGCGCGCGGCACTCGGCCAGGAGCTCGGGTCCTGCCGCGCGATGAATCGCACCATCAACGCCACCGCCGCCCAGCAGCGATTCATTGGCGGCGTTGACAACGGCATCCACCGCCAGTTTCGTGATGTCGCCTTCGATGACGGTGAATGTTGCGGTCATCGGGCGCCCGCCGGTCAGACCGCTCTCGAGTGCCGGGTCTCGCCGGCCTTGAGGTATCGGTCGAAGCGGGCGCAGGCCGCGCGGACGAGGGGCCTGCCATCGGTGGTCATGGCGATCCTGCGGCCCTGGCGCGTCAACAGCCCGTCGGCTTCCATATCGGCGAGCCCGGCGATCTCGCCGTCAAACTGCGCGGGGTCGAAGCCCATCGCGGCGCCCATCGCGTCGAGGTCGATATGCAGGTCGCACATCAGCCGGTCGATCACCGTGCGGCGCAAACGGTCGTCGTCGGAAAGCGCGATGCCGCGCGCGGTGGCGAGCCCACCCTGGCGGATGCTCTGCTTGTACGCTTTGATATCGCCATCGTTGGCGATGTAGCCCTGCGGCACGAAACCGATACCCGACGCGCCAAGGCCGATCAGTGCGGGCGCTTCGTCGGTCGTGTAGCCCTGGAAGTTGCGGTGCAGCCGCCCCTCGGTCAGTGCCTGCGCGATCTCGTCGTCCTTGCGCGCGAAATGGTCGAGGCCGACTGCGACGTAGCCCGACTCCTGCAACCGCGCGGCGGCCGCATCGTATTGCTGCCAGCGCTGGGTCATGTCGGGCAGGGCTTGTTCCGGGATCAGCGTCTGGTGCTTCTTCATCCACGGCACATGGGCATAGCCGAACAGTGCGATGCGCCTGGGCGCCAGTCCGATCGCCAGGTCCATCGTCTCGACCACACTGTCCACGGTCTGGTAGGGCAGGCCGTAAATCAGGTCCATATTGATCTCGGTCACGCCGTCTTCGCGCAGCCAGTCGAAGACCCGCTTGGTGATGTCGTAGGGCTGGATACGATTGACGGCTTCCTGCACCTTCGGATTGAAGTCCTGCACGCCCATGCTGGCGCGCGTCACGCCGCAGGCCACCATCGCGCGCACATAGTCGCGGTCGGTGGTGCGCGGGTCGAGTTCGACGGCGATCTCGGCATCCTTCGCAAAGGCGAAGCTCTTACGCAGGCGATCGACCGTCGCGGTGAAGTCCTCTGGCGTCAGGATGGTGGGCGTGCCGCCGCCGAAATGGACGTGGCGCGCGGTCATCTTCGCGGGCATGTGCTCGGCGACGCGCTCGATCTCGCGCCAGAGGCAGTCCATATAGTCGGCGACCGGCTCGTACTTCTTGGTGATCTTCAGGTTGCAGGCGCAGAACCAGCACATCTCCGCGCAATAGGCGATATGCAGGTAGAGCGAAAGCGGCATGTCCACGGGCAGTTCGGACAGCCAGCGGGCATAGGTGGATGCGCCCACTGACGGGCCGAAATGGGGCGCAGTCGGGTAGGAGGTGTAGCGCGGAACGCGCAGGTCGTATTTGGCGGCCAGATCGGCGCGCATAAATATCCCTAGGAGCCTTGCTCGAGCGGCAGGCCGGCATTGGCCCAGGCGATCAGTCCGCCGGCCATGCGGTTGATCTCGCCGGTATAGCCGCTCTGCAGCAGAATCCCGGCGGCGGTGCCGCAGCGGTTGGCCGAGCGGCAATGGAGCAGGAGGCGCTTGCCTGCCGGAATCGGCGGCAGCTCCTTCGGGTTGAAAGAGGACAGCGCACGCAGATGGGCGCCCTTGATGTGGGCGGCCTGATATTCATTGGCCTCGCGCACATCCACCACGACGACCTCGCCCTTCTCGATCCAATCGTGAACGGTCTGGACATCGATCATCTTCACTTGGTCAGACATGGAATCCTTCACGAAAATAACCATGAGACCCTCCGTCAGAAGGACTCCCCTTGAAGATCATGGGGATGCGGGCCTCCAACCGCAAGGGTGGCGCATAGTATACCGACCTTGGCCGCATGCAATCGAGGCCTGCATATGCAGCCGTTCCATCGGACGGCGACCGCGCTATAGTGTGGCCGGCAAAACCCGGTCCCGATCAGGATTTTTAGTGCCAGAAATGGCTGAGTCCACCGCTTCCCAAGACACGTTGCTCGATGCCCGCGGCTGGACTTGTCCGCTGCCGGTCTTGCGCGCGCGCAAGCTACTGAAGGCGATGCCGGTGGGCGAGACTCTGGCGGTCTGGGCCACCGATCCTGGATCGGTGCGTGATTTCGAAGCCTTCTGCCGGCAGACCGGCAACACATTGCTTGAATCGCGCGAAGACGCCGAAGGCGTGTACCACTACCGCATCAAGAAGGTCGTATGAACCAGCCCAATCCCAAGGATCCCCGTTTCGACCCGGCCGTCCGCACCCGGCGCAACCGTCTCGTTGCCCTCGTGCTGGTCGTGATCGCCATCGCCGCCTATGTCGGCATCGGGTTGCGCTGGCACCTGACCTGATCGGGCCCGGCTGACGTCATGGGCATCACCCTCAGCGAGACCCTGTCGGCGATCCTGCCGCATGTGACCGCATTCCTGAATGCGTTGGCGGGCGTGCTGGTCGCGATCGGCTATTGGATGATCCGCAGCGGCCGGCGTGCCAATCACAAGGCGGTGATGACCTCGGCCGTGATCGCTTCGGCCTTGTTCCTGGTCACCTATGTGCTGCACCACCTCACCGCGCCGGTCTATGTGTTCAGGGGTGAGGGGATCATCCGGCCGATCTACTTCGCGATGCTGACCTCGCATGTGATCCTGGCGATGGTGGTGACGCCGATGGTGGCGATCGCATTCATCCGCGCCCGCCGCGCCTTCGCCTCAGCCGGTCTTGCGGGGGCCGACCATGGCGCCTTCAATCGGCACAAGGCCATCGCGCGCTGGACCTTTCCGATCTGGCTCTACG
>CAZNZI010000728.1:0-19189 GCA_964577475.1 uncultured Rhodospirillaceae bacterium | reverse complement strand
CGCCTTGAGATGCGGGCCTGCGAGTACTGGCGGGTATTTCGGCTTTTCGCCGGGCGCCAGACAGGACGGCAGGCAGGTCACCTCCGCATTCCAGTTGGGAATCTGGAAGAACGGAATCGATTGCCGGCGTGTCGAACCCTTGGCATCGCGTGGCGGGTTGACGACCCGATGGACCGTCGAACGCCAGCGATCATTGGTCCAGCGCGCCATCATGTCGCCGAGGTTGATCACGAAGGTACCCGGCACCGCGGGTATCGCATGCCACGTCCCGTCGGCCGCCTGCACTTCTAGTCCGCCAGGCGCGTCGTCCTGCAACAGGATCGTCAGCGTCCCGTAGTCGCTATGCGCGCCCGCGCGCAATTGCCCGGGTTCGGGATCGACGGTCTGGTTGGGGTAGTTGAGAATCCGCAGCGACGAGATCGCGTAATCGAGATAGCGGTCGAAATAAGTCTCGGGCAGGTCAAGGCCGATCGCGAAAAGCTGCATCAGCCGATTGCCCAGGCCCATCATGGCCCGGTAGTAGGCGGACATCGCCGGCTTGAAGTCGGCGGGCTGGTCGGGCCACAAACTCGGCGCCCAGCCGAAATCGCGTTCCTCGTCCGACATGTTGGTGCGTGTCGGCGCGAAGTCGAGCGGCCCCACCGCAAGCGACTCCTTCAAATCCGGCGGCTGCGCCTCGCCCACCGAATAGGAGAGCGTTTCCTCAAGGAACGGCACATAGCAATAGGGATAACCCTTGCGTGCCGATTCGCGTTTCTTCGCTTCCGGCAGATCGAAGAAGCGCCGCGCCACGTCCTGGGTGCTGGCGATGATATCGGGATCGACGCCGTGGCCGGAGATACCGAAGAACCCGATCTGTTCGCAGGCCGTGGCGATTTCCTTGGCAACGCGACGCTTGCCGTCCGTATCCCTGGCCGGCGAAAGATCGATGACTGGAACAATACCCATCGGTGTTCCCCCATCCTCGGGCGGCGGGCCCCCGGCCCGGCTCTTCCGCCTTTCCAAGCGTGGCCATAACCTGACGATGTCGTCAATATTTTTCTTGACGACATCGTCCAGTTTTCGAGAGGCTTGGGCGGCCGACCTGAGGCATACTCGCCGCCAAGCGCAACCGGATCGCGCAATTCAACAGGTGTGGGAACATCAAACGTGAGTTTATCGGTGGCACAGACCGCATCGGGCGGGTCGCGCAAGATCGGCCGCATCCGCGCCCGAAACCGCGGCGTGATCTTGGAGGCGGCAACCCGGATTTTTGCCGAGAACGGCTTTGGCGGCACCAGCATCACCGAGATCGCGCAGGCGGCCGGTTTGCCGAAGACGAACATCTACTACTACTTCAAAACCAAGGAAGAGATTTACGACGCCATCTTCGACGAACTGCGTGGCGCATGGAATGACGCGCTGAGGCTGTTCGACGAGGGATCCGATCCGGCGGCGGCGATTTCAGCCTATATCCGCGCGAAGCTCGACTATTCGCGGCGGCATGGTCCGGCGTCCAAGATCTTCACCATCGACCAGGCGCGCGGCCAGCGGATCGTGTCGCAGAGCGACCGCGAATTCACGCGGCGGGCCGAGATCGTCGTCAAGGCTTGGATCAAAGCGGGAAAGATGGATCCGATCGATCCCAAGCATTTTTTCATGATGCTCTGGGGCACGACGCAGTTCTACGCGAATTACGACTCGGTGGCGCGCGAGGAAATGGGGTTGCCTTCGGTTGAGATCCGCGATTTCGACAAAGCGGCGGAAACCATCTTGCATATCGTTCTGAAAGGCTGTGGCATCAGACCAGCCGCCCAATCCCGCGCCAAGCGCAAGCGCTGAAAGAGTCCGCTCGTCATGCCCTTCGGATCCCAGACCCGCATTACCGATATGTGCTTCATCGTCGAGAGTGCCGACCGCTCGATCGATTTCTACGTGAACAAGATGGGCTTCAAGCTGCGCCAGCGCGCGCCGGGCTTCGCTGATTTCCATGCGGCCGGCGTGACCCTGGCCGTCTGGGAGCGCGAGCACATCACAGGGCATATCGGCCTGCCGAACAATGCGCCGGGCAAGGCGGTGTACAAGGCCTGCGGCGCGATGGAACTGCCGACGCCCGCGGCCGTCCAGCAGGCCTACAAGGACTTGAGCGCCAAGGGCGTTCCCTTCGTGGCCCCGCCCAAGGATTACCCCTGGCGGGCCCATTGCGTCTATTTCACCGATCCCGACGAGAATTTGTGGGAGCTCTACGCCTGGCTGGACGGTAAGCCATTTGGGGAAACGCATCCCGCCTGAAAGGCGTTATAATCGGGTCATGAACAAGTCGGAACGGCCCGCCAAGCTGAACCAGTCCCATTGGGGTACTTTCGAGCCGGTCATCGAAAATGGCCAGGTGGTCGGTGTGCGGCCGTTCGCCCGCGACCCCGATCCCTCGCCGCTGATCCATGCGATCCCCGATGGGCTCAACCATCCGATCCGCGTCATGCAGCCCGCGGTGCGGCGCGGCTGGCTGGAGAACGGTCCCGGCGGGAAGCGCGATATCCGCGGCGGCGACGAATTCATTCCGGTGAGCTGGGACCGTGTGACCGAACTGGTTGCGGGCGAGTTGCGCCGCGTGATCGATACCTATGGCAACGCGGCGATCTATGGCGGCTCCTATGGTTGGGCCAGCGCCGGGCGCTTCCATCACGCGCAATCGCAGATCAAGCGCTTCCTCGCCACCATCGGCGGTTTCGTCTATTCGGTCGATACCTACAGCAATGCGGCGGGCAGCGTGCCGGCGCGGCGCGTATTGGGCAGCACCCAGGCGATCAGCGGGCCGATGACCAGCTGGACCAGCGTCGCCCAGAATACGCAGCTGGTCGTGATGTTCGGCGGCCTGCCGTTCCGCAATCTGCAGATCACCTCCGGCGGTAACGGCGAACACCGCACCCGCGGCTGGATCGAGCAGGCGAAGAAAGCCGGCACCACGTTCGTCAACATAGGTCCGGTGCGCGATGACGTCGCGGCCAATCTCGACGCCGAGTGGCTGTCCGCGCGGCCAGGGTCCGACACCGCCCTCATCATGGCGCTCACCCACACGATGATCGCCGAGGGCCTGCACGATCAGGATTTCCTCGACCGCTGCGCCGTAGGCTTCGACGACTATCGCGCCTATCTGTTCGGCCGGAGCGGCGACGGCATCGTCAAGGATGCCGATTGGGCCGCGCCGCTCTGCGAGTTGCCGGCCGAGCGCATCCGCACGCTGGCCCGCCAGATGGCGAAGCAGCGCACTTATATCGTGATGAACTGGTCGCTGCAGCGTGCGGATCATGGCGAGCAGCCGATCTGGGCGGCGATTGCGTTGGCGTCGGTGCTGGGTCAGGTCGGCCTGCCCGGCGGTGGTTTCGGTTTCGGCCTCGGCAGTCTCGAGGGCATGGCCGGCCAGCGCCGCTTCGCGCCGCGCCCGACCTTGCCGATCGGCCAGAATCCGGTCAACGCCTACATCCCGGTCGCGCGTGTCTCCGACATGCTGCTGCATCCGGGCGAGCCGTTCCAATACGACGGCAAGGATCTCGTCTATCCCGACATCAAGCTGGTCTATTGGTGCGGCGGCAATCCGTTCCATCACCACCAGGATCTCAACCGTCTCGTCCGCGCGTTTCGCCAGCCCGACACCGTGATCGTTCACGAACCGTGGTGGACCGCCACCGCGCGGCACGCCGATATCGTGCTGCCCTCGACGACGACACTCGAGCGCAACGATGTGGGTGCGGGCGGCAACGACCGCTTCGTCATCGCGATGAAGAAGGCGGCCAACTCACCCGGCCAGGCGCGCAACGACTATTCGATCTTCTCCGATTTCGCTGCGGCCCTGGGTGCGGCGGATACCTTCACCGAAGGGCGCGGTGAAATGGAATGGGTGCGCGAGATGTATGAGACCGCGCGCCGTAAAGCCACCGTGATGCAGCTGCATTGGCCGGAGTTCGACGAATTCTGGGAACAAGGCTTCGTCGAGGTGCCCGAGGCTGAGGCGCCTTACGTCTTCCTCGAAGGGCTGCGGCGCGATCCCGCCAAGCACAAGCTCAATACGCCATCGGGCAAGATCGAGATCGTGTCGAAGACGGTGGCGGGTTTCGGCTATCCCGATTGCCCCGGCCATCCCACCTGGTTCGAGCCGGTCGAATGGCTGGGCGGCAAAGCGGCCAAGACCTATCCGCTCCACATGCTGACGCCCCAACCAAGCACTCGTCTGCACGGGCAGCTCGACATGGGCCGCGTCAGCCAGAGCAGCAAAGTGGCGAACCGGGAACCGATGCGCATCAATCCTGCCGACGCAGCGGCGCGCGGGATCAAGACCGGCGATATCGTGCGCGTGTTCAACGATCGCGGTGCGATACTGGCGGGTGCGGTGCTGAGCGATGAACTGCGGCCGGGTGTGATCCAGATCGCCACCGGCGCGTGGTACGACCCTGTTGATCCGGCGGGAAGTAATAGCCTTGAGAAGCACGGCAACCCGAACGCACTGACCCGAGACGTTGGAACCTCACGCCTCGGGCAGGGCCCGAGTGCGCAGACGGCGCTGGTGCAGGTCGAGAAGTTCGAGGGCGACGTGCCGCCGGTGACGGCCTTCGTGCCGCCGATTTAAGGATTTTCTTTATTCGTCATTGCGAGCGGAGCGAAGCAATCCGGCGCCGCGATGGAAACCTGGATCGCTTCGTCGCATCGCTCCTCGCAATGACGGAAAAAGTCATCGCCCTACGAACCTTGGTGCGCGTTTCTCGACGAAATGCGCCACACCTTCCTTGAAGTCCTCGGTCTTGAAGCTGGCGAACATCTCCTGATCGGCTTCGACGCAAGCCTCGGCCAGCGTCTTGAACATATCGCCCCAGAGCTGCTTCTTGATCACCGCCATCGAGCGCGGCGAAACCGCGTTGGCAAGATCGGCGGCATAGGCGTGGACGGCTTCTTGGAAGCCTTCGAGCGGCAGCAGGCGCGCAAGGCCCAGGGAGGCCGCTTCCTCGGCGAGGATCGTACGCGCGCTCAGCAACAGGTCGGCGGCGTTCTGCGGGCCGATCAGGCGTGGCAGCATCCAGGCACTACCATATTCCGCGATTAGGCCGCGGCGCGCGAAGGCGGTTGTCACCTTGGCGCCGGCGGCGATGAAACGGATGTCGCAGTAGAGCGTGAAGCAGAGGCCGATGCCCGCCACCGGCCCGTTGATCGCGGCAATCACCGGTTTCGGCGTCTTCAGCGGATAGGTCAGCGGCTGGTCGAAATCCTTGCCGGGGCTCGGATCGGTGGCAATTTCGGGAATCTGCCGTTTGCTGCGGTCCTCGCCGCTGGCGATCGAGGCCGACATCGCCTCCATATCGGCACCGGCACAGAAACCGCGGCCCGCCCCTGTGACGACGATTACGCGCACGCCGTCATCCTTGCCCGCCGTCGCGAAGGCGTCTTTCAACTCGCCGCGAATCGTTGGCGTCCAGGCGTTCAGCTTGTCGGGACGGTTGAGGGTGATGGTGGCGACGCGGTCGCGGACGTCATAGAGGATTTGGGTGTAGCTCATGGGATATCTCCCCCGGTCAGGTATAGGCCACCTGGATGGTCTCGGCGATCAGTGCCGGTTTCTCCTGGCCTTCGATCTCGACCGTGTTCTCGAAGATCAGGCGCAAGCCATTCGGCACCGGCTCGGCCGCCAACAGTTTCATGTGGAGGCGCACGCGCGATCCACTGGGCACCGGCGCGGTGAATCGCACGCGGTTGCTGCCATAGTTCAGCGTGTGTGTCCGTCCGCGCACCTGCAGCACCGACTGCGCCAGGCGCGGCAGCAGCGACAGCGTCAGGAACCCGTGGGCGATCGTCTTGCCGCCGGGGATGTCGCGTTTGGCCCGTTCCACATCGATGTGAATCCACTGCCGGTCACCCGTGGCCTCGGCGAAAGCATCGATCATCTTCTGGTCCACCGTCAGCCACTCGCTGGTGCCGATGGTTTTGCCGATATGCGCCGTCAGTTCGGTTGGGGTCGCCACATCCAGCATCGCGGGCCTCGCTTGATCTGCAAAAGCCTGACATAGGCCCCGCAACGGGTCAAACTGATTGACTCCTTGTGCGCAAGCGCGGGAATTCGGTTAAGCTTGCCGCAAATCAAGCGCGGCGAGCCAGAGCGATTGTGCCAAAGGAAACCAGGAGGCGATCATGGATTTCTCGATGTCCGACAGCCAGAAGAAATGGCGCGACCGTGTCATCGCCTTCATGGACAAGCATGTCTATCCTGCCGTCGAGCATTACGAGGCACAGCAGGCCCAGAGTGACCGCTGGAAGGTGCTGCCGATCGTCGAAGAATTGAAAGTCAAAGCGAAGGCCGAGGGACTGTGGAATTTGTTCCTGCCGCCGTCGCCTGATCACGACGAAGGCGAGTATCACGGCGCCGGCCTGACCAATCTCGATTACGCGCTCTGTTCCGAACAGATGGGCCGCGTCGAGTTCGGCTCCGAGGTGTTCAACTGCTCGGCGCCCGATACCGGCAATATGGAGGTGCTGCACCGCTACGGCACCAAGGCCCAGAAGGAGCAATGGCTACGGCCGCTCTTGAAGGGCGAAATCCGTTCCGCTTTCCTGATGACAGAGCCCGCGGTCGCCTCGTCCGACGCCACCAATATCGAAACCGCCATCGTCAAGGACGGCGACTCCTATGTGATCAACGGCCGCAAATGGTGGTCGTCGGGCGCGGGCGATCCGCGCTGCAAGATCGCCATCGTCATGGGCAAGACCGATCCCAAGGCCGCTAAGCATGAGCAGCAGTCGCAGATCCTGGTGCCACTCGACACGCCCGGCGTGAAGATCGTCCGCATGCTGCCCGTCTTCGGCTTCGACGATGCGCCGCATGGCCATGCCGAGATCATCCTCGATAACGTGCGCGTGCCGGCCGGGAACCTGTTGCTGGGCGAGGGACGGGGTTTCGAGATCGCCCAGGGGCGCCTCGGGCCGGGCCGCATCCATCATTGCATGCGTACCATCGGTGTCGCCGAGGTGGCGCTCGAAAAGATGGTAAAGCGGCTTCAGTCGCGCACCGCCTTCGGCAAGCGCATCTCCGATCATTCCGTGTGGGAGCAGCGCGTCGCCGAGGCGCGGATCGATATCGAGATGACGCGGCTGCTGTGCCTCAAGGCCGCCGACATGATGGACAAGTCCGGCAACAAGGTCGCGCGGCTCGAGATCGCGATGATCAAGGTGGCAGCACCGCGCGCCGCGCTGCGCGTGATCGACGACGCGATCCAGGCCTGGGGCGGCGCCGGCGTCACCACCGATGCGGGGCTGGGCGCGCGCTACGCCCATATCCGCGCGATGCGCCTGTTCGATGGTCCCGACGAGGTGCACAACCGCACCATCGCCAAGATGGAGTTCGCCAAATACACCAATCGTTGATGGGTGTTTGCGGCGGCATACATCTGCCGGTTGAATTGCTTTATATTTAAAGCGATGGGCGATTCTGCCCTTGCGATGCGCATGGCCCATCGCCACACTAGCACGTCATCTCTGCCGCATCGCTGCGCAGAAGGCTGAAAAGCCCGTCTTTTAAGGAGCTTCGTCCGTCCATGGATAAGATCAAGATCGTCGCCGGTCCTTATACCTTCACCGCCAAGTTCGAAACGGAGAAGGCGCCCAAGACTGTCGCCAAGTTCCAGTCTCTCCTACCCTATAAGGAGAAGATCATCCATGTGCGCTGGAGCGGCGAGGGCTGCTGGATTCCGTTGGGCGATCTCGATCTCGGGCTCGGCTACGAGAACAACACCAGCTATCCGGCGCCGGGCGAGATCATTCTCTATCCGGGCGGCATCAGCGAAACTGAAATCCTGGTCGCCTATGGCGGCGTGCGATTCGCGAGCAAGGTCGGCCAGCTCGCCGGCAACCACTTCCTGACGATCATCGAGGGCAACGAGAATCTCTATGCGCTGGGCCGCCTCACGCTGCTGAAGGGCGCGCAGGACATTCTCTTCACCCGCTGACCGCCCCCACTAATCTCAGGGCATCATGAACGCCATCAGCAGCCGCAAGTATCTGGTCGCCACCGATGTGGGGGGCACCTGCACCGATACGATCGTTTTCGCGGCCGGCGAGCCGATCCATCTCGGCAAGGCGCTCTCGACGCCGCCCGAATTCGCCAACGGCATTCTCGACTCGATCACCTCGGCGGCCGAAGGCATGGGCATCACGCTCGAAGCGCTGCTGGCCGATACCTATCTCTTCGTCCATGGCGCGACCGTGGTCGACAACACGATCCTGACGCGCGAGGGCGCGAAGACGGGTCTTGTCACCACGCGCGGCTTCGAGGACACGATCCCGATCACGCGCGGCGCCTATGGCCGGTGGGGCGGGCTGACCGAAGACGGTATCAAGCATCCGGTGAAGACCGACCGCGCACCCGCGCTTGTGGATTTGGATTGCATTGTCGGCGCGCCGGAACGGGCCGACTACAAGGGCGCGATCCTCCAGGAACTCGACGAAGCGGTCACCGAGAAGGCGCTGCGCCATCTGATCGAACAGAAGGGTGTCGAGGCCGTCGCCGTCTCGTTCCTCTGGTCGTTCTACAATCCGAAGAACGAGCAGAAGGTACGCGAAATCCTTCAGCGGATCGCGCCGAACGTCTATTGCACGCTCTCGTCGGAAATCGCCCCGGTGCCGGGCGAATACGAACGCACTTCGACGGCGGTGATCAACGCCTATGCCGGGCAGATCGCGAAGAACTATCTCGCGAGCCTTGAGGAGCTGTTGGGCAAGACAGCCTATCGCGGCCCGATCATGGTGATGCAGGGCTATGGCGGTTTGTTGCCCGCCCGCGAGGCCGTTGAGCGCTCCGTTGGCATGCTGGAATGTGGCCCCGCCGCCGGCGTGATCGGTAGCCGGTCGCTCGGGCAGTTGCTCGACCAACCCGATGTGATCGCCACCGATATGGGCGGTACCACCTTCAAGGTCAGCGTCATCCAGAACGGCGAGATCGAATACGCCCGCGAGCCGATGGTGGACCGTTTCCAATACACCGCACCCAAGATCGAAGTCGTCTCGATCGGCGCGGGCGGCGGGTCGATCATCAGCCTCGACCCCGGTACCAAGGCGCCGCGCATCGGCCCGCGTTCGGCCGGCGCGCGGCCCGGTCCCGTCTGCTACGGGCTCGGCGGCATGGAACCGACCCTGACCGACGTGTTCATGCTGATCGGCTATATGGACCCCAGCATCTTCCTCGGCGGCCGCATGAAGCTCGATCCGGCGCTAGCCCGCAAAGTGTTCAAGGAGAAGATCGCCGACCCGCTCGGCATGTCGGTCGAGGGTGCTGCGATCGGCGTCTACCGCGTGGCGGCGGCGCAGATCACCGACCTGATCCACGAGCTCACGGTCGAACGCGGCCTCGATCCGCGTGACTTCGTGCTGCATTCCTTTGGCGGCTCCTGCGGCATGCTGTGCGGCATGTTCGGCCAGGAGCTGGGCGTGAAGCGCATCGTGGTGCCGTATACGGCATCGGTGAATTGCGCCTTCGGCCTGGTCTCCGCCGACATCGTTCACGAATACTCGACCACCAAGGTCGTGCCGATCCCGGCCCAAGCCGAGACGGTCAACGACATCTTCGCGCCGATGATCGAAAAGGCGCTGGCCCAGTTGAAGGACGAAGGCTTCGCCGGCCAGAAGGTGCAGCTCGACTGGTCGATCGACTTCCGCTACTCGCGGCAGGTGCATGAAGTGACCACGCCGGTGCGCGGTGCGACGCCGTTGACAGAGAAGGGTCTCACCCAGCTGATCGCCGATTTCGAGGCGCTCTATGAGCGCAAATACGGCAAGGGCTCGGCCTATCGCGAAGCCGGGATGGAGATGACGCTCTTCCGTCTCACCGCGCGCGGCTTGCTGACCCGCCCCGAGATCGCGCCGGAAGCGCTCGCTTCGGCCGATCCGAAAGCGGCCCAGATCGGCAAACGCGAGATTTTTGTCGAAGCAAAGAACGGTCTCGCGTCCGCCGATATCTACGACTTCACCAAGCTCAAGCCGGGCAATCTGGTGCAGGGGCCGGCGGTGATCCACACACCGATCACCACCATCGTTCTTCAGGATGGCCAGCGCGGCACGGTCGACCAGTACCGCAACGTCATCATCGATTTCGCGTGAGAGCCAGAGGCATCACCATGGATCCGATCACCTTCTCCATCATCCGCCACCGCCTGTTCCGCGTGGTCGAAGAGGCCGTGATCACGCTGAAGCACGTTTCGGGCAGCGCCATCACCAATGAAGGCCATGATCTGATGGTCAGTCTCTACCGGGCCGATGGTTCGCTGCTGATGGGGGGTGTCGGTTTCCTGCATCACCTGACCAGCGCCGCCGAGGCCTGCAAGGCGATCATTCGCCGCTTCAAGGGCCAGATCAACGAAGGCGACGTCTATCTCCTCAACGATCCCTACACCGCGGCGCTGCATACGTCAGACATCTATCTGATCTCGCCCATCCACCATCAGGGCAAGCTTGTCGCCTGGAGCGCGTGCTTCGTCCATGTCTACGACATCGGCGCGATGAACCCCGGCGGCTTCGCGCCCCAAGCCTCGGATATCTTCTCCGAAGGCTTCAGCAGCCCCGGCCTCAAGCTGGTCGATCGCGGCGAGCTGCGCCAGGACATCTGGGATACGATGCTCAATATGATGCGCGGGCCCGAGATGGTGGCGCTCGATCTGCGCTCGATGATCGCCTGCAACAATGTCGCAAAAGACCGCATGCTGGCGCTCGTCAACAAATACGGCGCCGATACGGTCGACGAAGCCTGCCGCACCCTGATCGAACAATCCGAGACACTGCTGCGCGAACGGCTGCGCGAATTGCCCAACGGCAAATGGCAGTCGCGGCAATATCTCGACGTGAAGGGCGAAGTGGCGAAGGTCGTCCTGACCATGACGAAGCAGGACGATACGCTCATCTTCGACTTCACCGGTTCGAGTCCGCAGTCGCAATACAGCCTCAACTGCACCAAATGGGCGTCGCTGGGCGGGTTGTTCGCGCCGTTGTTCCCGCTGCTCTGCTACGACATCACCTGGAACGAGGGCGTGATCCGCCCGATCACGATGATCGCGCCGGAAGGCTCCATCGTGAACTGCACGCGGCCCGCGCCGGTTTCGGTCGCCACCGTCGGTGCGATCCAGTCGGTCAACAACGCGGCCTGCGCGACCATCGGTAAAATGCTAGCCGCCAGCGAGAAATATGCCGAAGAGGCGACGGCGGTCTGGCATGCCAACCACTTCGCCATCTTCATGTTCGGTCGAAATCAAAGAGGCGGCGAAGCGATCGGCATCCTGACCGAGACTTTCGCGGGCGCCGGCGGCGCACGCACTTTTGCCGATGGCGTCGATATCGGCGGCGAAGTGCCCAACCCGATCTCGCGCATGGCCAATGTCGAGACGATGGAAGCCACCTTCCCGATCCGCTACCTGTTCCGCCGCCGTATGAAGGATTCGGGTGGCGCGGGCAAGTATCGCGGCGGGACCGGTGGCGAGATCGCGATCGTGCCCCATGACAGTCCCGACGGTGGGCTCAACTACGTGATCTCGGGCAAGGGCTCGCAGTTCCCGATGAGCGACGGGCTCTCGGGCGGCATGGCCGGTTCGCCCAACGATTATGTCTGGGTCCACGCGCCGACCGATCCACACAATATGGACCGCTTCGGCCAGACCCTCGCATCGATCCCCGGTGATAAGGAGCCGATCAGTTGGGGTGTCTATCCACTGATGGGCAACGATGCGCTCTATGTCCGCTGGAACGGCGGCGGCGGTGTCGGCGACCCGCTTGATCGCGCGCCTGAAGGGGTGCTGCACGACGTGATCGGTGGCACCGTGTCGGAAAGGGCGGCGCGCGAAATCTATGGTGTGGTGATCGCTGACCGCGTGGTCGATGTCGCTGCCACCGACGCCCAGCGCAAGAAAATGCGTGCGCTGCGCATCAAGTCCGAGGCCGCGGAATGACCATTCGTATCTCCGAGACTCTCGAAATCCGCGATAAGGGCGCCGCCAGGCATATCTGCTGCCGCGGCTGCGGCCATGCATTGGCGCCGGCCGGCAAGGCTTGGAAGCCGAACGCCAAACTCTCCGCGCTGCCGATCAAGGCCGTGCCGGGCAGCTCGTCAGCTGTGCATGCGCAGGCCGTGTTCCGTCAGTTCAGCTGCCCGCACTGCGGTAGCCTGCTCGATTCGGAAACGGCACTGCCGGAAGATCCGTTCCTCGAAGACATCGTCATGGCCTAGGCTCCAGGTAACAAGATGCACAACGTTCAGATCCGCCAGGAAATCATCGACCGCGTCGTCGCCCGCCGGGGCAAGTTCCACCTCTTCGATTCGCTCGATCCCAAGAAGACGGCCTTCGTTGTGATCGACATGCAGAATACCTTCTGCGAGCCGGGCAGCCCGGCCGAGGTTTCGCAGTCGCGGGGCATCGTCGACAACATAAACGCCTTCACCAAGGAATTGCGCGGCCGCGACGTGCCGGTGATCTGGGTGCTGCATGCCAACACCCATCGCAACGGCAAGAGCGACTGGGAGCTGTTCTTCAACTACATCGTCGCGGACAAAGTGCGCGAGCGCACGATCGAAAGCCTGGCGCCGGGGCGTCAGAAGGTGTGGTCGGGTCTCACCGTCGGCAACGACGATGTGACCGTGATCAAGAACCGCTATAGCGCGCTGATCCCGGGCTCGTCCTCGCTTGAGCGCGTGCTGCGCAATCTCGGCGTCGATACGGTGCTGATTGCCGGGACCAAGACCAATATCTGCTGCGAGGCCACCGGTCGCGATGCGATGATGATGGATTTCAAGGTGGTGATGGTGTCCGACTGCTGCGCAGCGCTGTCGGACGACGAACATCGCGCCTCGCTGGAGACGATGATCCAGCAGTTCGGCGACGTAATGACGCACAAGGAAGTGCTGGCCGCCTTCAAGTGACCGCTTTTTTAGTGAGGCGGGGGCTGGGCCGAGAAGGTCCGCTTCAGGCAGCGCAGCGTGAAGCTGGTCCGCGTATGGCGGATGCCGGGAATCTTGTAGAGCTTGTCGCGCAGGAACGCCTCGTAGCCCGCCGTGCCCGCCACCGCGACCTTAATCGAGAAATCGTAGTCGCCGGTCATCAGATAAGCGTCCACCACCTCGGGCAGGCGCGCGAGATTTTCCTCAAACCGGCGCAGCATGTCGTCGTCATGGCGCTCGAGCGTCACCTCGATGATTACTGTGTCGGGCAGGCCGAGCTCGGTTTGATTGAAGATCGACACATAGCCTTCGATCACACCCTGTTGTTCCAGGTTGCGCACCCGTGTCCAGCAAGGGCTCGGTGACAGCCCCACCTTGGCCGCCAGCTCGGCATTGGTGATCCGGGCGTTGTGCTGCAGTTCGCGAAGGATACGGAGGTCGATCTCGTCCAAGGCCCAGATATCCCGCCAATTTCGACTTGATCAGCAATATATTCCATAGATTCGTAAAATCGCGAAAGATTTTTTTTAAATCGAGCCAAAAATCGGGAACTTCGGAAGCCTATTCGGTGCCAATCGGCATAGGCTCAAAGACAGTCAAAATTCCAGGTGCCGCATGACCCCGATGACCCTGACCCTCGACTTCGTCGATCTGCACCAAGCCGTAGCGCGGATTTTCGATCTCGTGCGCAGGATGGGCTTCGATCTCGATCACTGCGCGATCGAACCGGGTAGCCCAGGCTTCCGCATGAGCCTTCAACTGATCGATACGCTGGGTGCTGATCCGGCGCGGCAGGCAACTCTGGTCTACCGGCTAAGCCAGGTGCCGGCGCTGGATCGCGTCAGTGCAGAGCGGGACGGGGACGAGCCGAGCGCGGCGCCGCGTCCACGGCCAGGTGTGTCGATGGTCCTGGGAACGGAATTGCCGCCGGCCTAGAGACCAGCCGAGAAGCCTTCGTCCATCAGCAAGTTCGAGCCGTGCATCGCCTTGCTGTCGTCGCTGGCGAGCAGGAGCGCGAGGCCGGCGATCTCCTCGGGCTTCGAATAGATGCGGCCGCTCGGCGTGCGCGCGGCCATCGCGTCGAGGAAATGCTTGAGCGAGGGATTGGTGCGGATCTCGTGGTTCATCGGTGTCTCGGTGTTGCCGGGCGAGATGCAGTTGACGTTGATCCCGTGCGGCCCCAACTCGTTGGCCAGCGCCCGGGTCATCATGATGATGCCGGCCTTGGTCGCGCAATAGACCGCATTGGTCTGGATGCCCATCACGCCGGCGACCGATGAAATGTTGATGATCTTGCCGCTCTTGCGCGCCTTCATGCCGGGTACGATCGCGTTGATCGCGTTCCAGGTGCCCTTCAAATTGATGTCGACCATGCGGTCATAGCTGGCCTCGTCGGTTTCGCCCGCGACAGTCGCGTAATAGACACCCGCCGAATTCACCAGGATGTCGATCGGGCCCAGCTTGGCTTCGACCTCCTTGATCAGTTTCGCCACGGCCGCCGTTTCGACCACATTGGCCGCGAAGGCCTGCGCCTTGCCACCCGCCTTGGTGATCGCATCGACCACCTTCTGCGCCTTGGCGATGTCGCTGCTGGCCAGAACCGCCACGCGCGCGCCTTCGCTCGCCAGCTTCTCGGCAATGGCGGCGCCGATCCCCTGCGAACCACCGGTGACCAGGGCGGTCTTATTGGCGAGCTTCATGGCAAATCCTCCAAGATTTTCGTGCTGCAGAAAAGAAAACGCCGGCGGCACTCGCGCGCCGCCGGCGTCGGTGCTCGGCTGTTTACTTCGCCTTGCGGAACAGGTCGTTCATGGTCAACGGAGTCTGGGTCGTCCAGACTTCCTGGGACTTGTGCTTACCCTTGCCGCCGTCAACGGCCATGATCGTGTACTGGAACTTGTCCTGGATGTGCAGCTCCTTGGAGAAGCTGAACGGACCGAGGACCGTCGGCGCGCCTTTGAACGATTCGAGAGCGGCAGTCACCGCCTTCGCGTCGGTGCTCTTCGCCTGCTCGACAGCCTTGCTGTAGAGCTGGATGAACGAATAGCCCACATAGGTGTGCGATTCGGGCGGCGGGCCGTTGTACTTGGCGATGTACTTCTTCAGGAGCTCGTTGACCTCCGGACGCGGATCGTCGCCATAGATCGAACCCAGCACCGCGTAATAGAAGTCCTTGAGATCCGGCACGGCTTCGAGCCAGTAGTCGCCATCCATCGCCGTGGTCGAGACGATGGCCGTGTTGATGCCGGCAGCGCGGAGCTGACGGACAGCAGAAGCGCCGCCCGGCGGATAGGAGCACAGCGCGATCACGTCGGGCTGCGGGTTCATCGCCTTCAGGCGCGTGATCTGTGCGGCGATCGACGGATCGTCGTTCTTGAACACGTCATTGCCGATGACCTTGCCGCCCTTGGCCTTGAGGCCGAGTTCGAAGCCGTAGCAGACCGACTTGTTGTACTCGACGGTGCTGTCGAGCAGGACATAGCCGTTCTTCCAGCCCTTCTTGGCGACACCCCATTCGACGACCGACGAGCCCTGGAGCTGTGCCGCCGCCGAGCCGGTGAAGGCCAGCGGGCCGATGCCCTGCACGCCCATCTTCGGATCTTCGGCGCAGAGCGCCCAAGACAGTTTGCCCGCACGGGCCGCTTCGAGGGCGGCCGGCGCGCCGAAGTCGTAGTCGCAGGTCACGACGACCACATCGGCACCCTTTTCGACCATCTCCAGGCCGCACTTGGCGCCCTGGGCACGGTCGGCCTTGGTGTCGCAGTAGATCGTCTGAATCTTGCGGCCGTTGATGCCGCCCTTCGCGTTCAGCTCCTCGATCGCCAGTTCGGCGGCCTTCGAGCCGTTGTCGAACGGCGCGATCCAGCCGGTCTGTGCGATGGCGAAACCGATGGTGATCGGTTTCTCATCGGCGGACGCGGCGCCCACCAAACCCAGCGCGCCCGCCGCCGCGGCGACACACGCTGCAACCAGTTTAAGTCTCATGACTCTCCCCTCCATTGAGTGGTCCTACACTTCAAATGCCCCCACCGGTATTCCGCCGGCAGCGGTCACCTACGCCAGGAGACGGACTCTCATCCTTCCCCCACCGGGCGTGCGGCATCCGCCACCGCCGGCTTCCCCATCAGGCGCGACAACGGCCAGGTGATCTCGCGATTCCCGGTGATGCCGCGCTGACGGAAAATCAAAACAACCAACATCGCTACGCCCAGGCCGATTTCTTGCGTGCCGCCCGGGATCGCGATCGTCGCTCCGCCGATATGAAAACCGGCTTCGAAGCGCCGCAGGAATTCAATCAGGATCGAGATGCTGATCACGCCCAGCACCGCGCCCGACAGGCTGTTCATCCCGCCCACCACCAGCATGGCCAGAGTGATGAAGGTGATGTCGAGATAGAAGGCGTCGACCGAGATCGTCCCGAGGAAATGAGCATAAAGGCCGCCGGACAGGCCGACGAAGAAGGCGCTCAGCACGAAGGCCAGGAAGCGCTGGCGGATGATGTTGACGCCGGCCGCCTTGGCCGCCACCTCGTCTTCGCGCGACACGCGCAGCGAGAGGCCGAAGCGCGAGGTCTGGTAGAGATAGGCGGCGATTACCGCGATGATGGCGACGATCAGTCCCACCCAGTGATCGGTGAAGCTCGGAATGCCGGTCATGGTGCTGGTGCCGGCCGTCAGCGAGTCCCAGTTGGAGTAGACGACGCTGACGATGGCGAGCACCGCGAAGGTCGCGATCGAGGCGCCGATGCCCGAAAGCCGGATGATGGCCGCGCCGATGATGGCGGCGAACAGGGCGGCGAACAGGCCCGAGCCGATGGTCGCCAGCGGCGGCGGCACGGTGGTTTCCAGCATGAACTTGGGCAGCAGCGGCATGTAGAACGACTTCGTCATGCTGCAGCAGTCCTGCCAGGCGGTCGCATAGGCGCCGACCATCATGAAGGCGGTATGGCCGAACGAGACCACACCCGAATTGCCGACGAAGATGTAGAGGCCGACCACATAGACGACGCGGATCAGCGCCTCGGTGACGGTGCGGTCGAGCTGGGCGCTGTCGAACGGCGCCGTAAGCACGACCAGCAGGATCATCAGCCCGCTCAGGACGATGGGCGTAGCGTGGCGGCGGACGAAGGTGTTGAGCGAGAACCCCTCCATTACACGCGCTCCCGCGCCGCGCGCGTGACTATGATGCCTTGCGGCCGGGCGACCAGAATGACGATCACCACCGCGAAGACGAAGGCGTCGCGGAACGGCCGCAGCGGCTCAGGCAGGATCACCTGGAGCAGGGTCGCGGTGAGGCCGACGATATAGCCGCCCGCCACGGCGCCGGGCAGGCTGCCCATGCCGCCGATCACGGTCGCGATGAAGGCGAAGATCATCAGCGGCGTGCCCATATGGAAATTGACCACGCCCACCTGTGCGACGAACAGCAGCGACACGATGGCGGCCAGGATGCCGCTGATGATGAAGGCGGTCCCGATCACCGTATTGCCGCGCACGCCCAGCATGCGGGCCATGCGGAAATCCTCGGCGGCGGCGCGCATCTGGATGCCGAAGGGCGACCATTTCAGGAAGGCGACCAGAACCACCAGCAACCCCAGCGCCACGACGATCGTCACCAATTGCAGCTGCGGCACGCGCAGGCCGAGAAGATCGATCGGCTCCGTCAGGTTCGACCAGATGCCCACCGCCTGCGGCCGCGCCTTGTAGGTGACGATCAGAACGTTCTGGATGATGAAGCCGATCGCGAAGGACGAAATCATCAGCACGGCCGGCTTGGCCGAGCGCAGCGGCCGGAACACCAGGATATCGGCGATCAGGGTCAGGATCACCACAACCACCACGACCGAGATGATCAGCAAGGGCCAAAGCCAATGGCCGATGACGATCCGCGCCATTTCGCCCGCCCCCGGCACCAGAAGCGAATAGCCGGCGACGGTGATGAAATCGCCATAGGCGAAGTTGATCAGGCGCAGCACGCCGAACAGCAGGCCGACACCGAGGGCGGCAAGGGCGTAAAGGCTGCCCACGCTCAGCGCATCGACCAGGAATTGGAAGAAGCCGATCATGCGCGCGCCTCTCCCGCGTGGCCGGCTTCACCGAAGCCGAAATAGGCTTGCTGCAATTGATCGCCGTCGGCGAGGTCCTTGCTCTTGCCGCTGAGTTCGACCAGGCCGCGCCGCAAGACATAAATGCGGTCGGCCACATCGACGGCGCGTTCCGTGCTTTCCTCGACGACGAGGAGCGTCATACCGCGCTTCTCACGCAGGTCGCGCAAGATGTCATAGACGCGCTCGACCATCATCGGTGCCAGGCCCAGGGAGGGCTCGTCGACCATCAGGATTTGCGCGCCGGTCAGGAGTGCGCGGCCGATCACCAACTGCTGCTGCTCGCCGCCCGAGAGTTTGGAGGCCGGCATCTTGCGGCGCTGCGCCAGGATCGGAAACTCGTCCATGATCCGCTTGAACTCCTGTGCCACGGCGGGCTTGTCCCGGCGGGCATAGGTGCCGATGCGCAGATTTTCCTCGACGGTCAGGCTCGGGAAGACATGGCGGCCTTCGGGCACCATGGAGAGGCCCATGCGTGCCACGCCTTCCGGCGGCAGACCGGCGATTGGCTGATCCTTGAGGCGCACGGCCCCTTGGCTGGGCGCCAGAACGCCGGCGATGGTCAGCAGCGTCGTCGTCTTGCCGGCACCGTTGGGACCGACCACGCAGACGATCTCGCCGGCATCGACGGTCAGCGACACGCCACGCACGGCGGCTAGGCGGCCATAATGGACGTGGATGTCGTTCACCTGAATGACGGGGCTGCTCATGCCGTGCCCCGCTTGGTCTTCTTCTTGGTGCCGAGATAGGCGGCGATCACTTCGGGATTGGCCTGTACCTCGGCCGGCGTGCCATGGGCGACCGTACGGCCGCCATCGAGCACGTGGACGCGGGCGCAAATGCCCATCACCACGCGCATATTGTGTTCGATCAGCAGCACGCCCGCGCCGAAGCGCGAGGGAATCTGCGACACGGTTTCCATCAGATGGTCGCATTCCAGATCCGACATGCCGGCCGCAGGCTCGTCGAGCAGGACGAAGGCCGGGTTCATCGCCAGCGCTCGGGCGATGCCGACGCGGCGCTCATCGGTATAGGGCAGAGTGCCCGCGATGATGTCGGCTTTGCCGCCGAGCCCGATCCAGTCGAGGATTTCGAGCGCGTGCGTATGGGCCTGCTTGCGGTTGAGGCCCAGACTGACGGCGGCGGCTTCCACA
>CAZNZI010000727.1:0-3638 GCA_964577475.1 uncultured Rhodospirillaceae bacterium | reverse complement strand
ATCCTCTATCGCGGCGAGACGGCGGTCGAGACCGGCTTCCGCGACTACATGCAAGTCCACGGCATCGACGCCACCTACATCGTGCGCGACTGCAAACAGGACATCAGCCGTATTCCCGAATTCGTGGCCGAGATCCACAAGCTGCATCCCGATCTGGTCTATACCTGGGGCACCCCCGTGACGCTCGCCGTGGTGGGAAAGCGGGATGCGGTCGATCCTCAGAAGAACATCACCGACATTCCGGTCGTGTTCACCATGGTGTCCTCACCCCAGAGCTCGGGGCTGGTGGACAAGGATGGGCTGTCGCACCGGGCGGTCACCGGCACCAGCCACATCGTGCCAGTCGAGAATCAGATCAAGGCGATGCAAGCCTATCGCCGTTTCACGCGCCTTGCGGTCATGTACAACCCGGCCGAGTCGAACTCGCTGATCTATGTCGCCGATCTGCGCACACAGGCGGCGGCCCAGCACTTCACCTTGATCGAAGAACCGGTGCCGCTCGACCAGGCGGGCCGGCCCGAGGTCGACCAAGTACCCGCGGTGCTCGACAAGATCGCCGCGCGCGAACCGCAGTTCCTTTATCTCGGTCCCGACACCTTCATCGGCGCCAATAGCGGGATGATCACCAAGAGCGCGCTCGATCACCGCCTGCCGACCTTCTCCGCCACCGAGGCGCCGCTGCGCGATGCGCAGGCCTTGTTCGGTCTCGTGTCGCGCTATGATGCGGTCGGCCGCCTGACCGCGTTCAAGGCGGCGCAGATTCTTGAGGGCAAGCCGGCGGGCGAGATTCCGGTCGAGACCCTGGCGCGCTTCGCCTATGTGATCCGGATGCCGATCGCCCAGCAGCTCGATTTCTACCCGCCGCTCGGCGTGCTCAATTTCGCGGAGGTGATTAAGTGACATCGCGCCCGATCTCCGCCACCCGCCGCGCCGAAGACGCGGGTAAGCCGCCGCCGTTCGGATCGGTGTGCTGCTATCTGTTCGACCGCCGCCAGGACGAGCCGCGGCCCGAGCCGGTGACCATCCATCTGCTCGACCCCTCGGAGACCGCGGCAGTCCACACACTCCATATGCGCGCGATCGACCAGGGTGTGCCGGGTGCGGTGCGGCCCGACAGCCCCGAGCATTTCGCGCGCATCCTCGGTGGCGAGGGACAGATCATCGGCCTGAAGACCGGCGACGGCAAATTGGTCGCCTATGCGGTGATGACCTATGTGCCCGAGGCGCTGCGGGATTATTGCGAGAGCCTGGGCCTGCCGGAAACGGAATGGGGTTCGCTTGCCTGTCTCGACGGGATCAGCGTGCATCCGGCGTGGCGCGGCAACGGCGTGCATCCGCTGCTGGCGGGCTGGCGCATCGAGACGGCGCGCGCGGCCGGCAAGCGGCATATCGTCGCCACCGCAGCGCCCTCCAATCATATCAGCTGGGAGACGCTGACCTCAGTCGGCATGCGGGTGATGAGCCTGGGCCGCTTCTACGGCGGCATGCTGCGCTACGTGCTCTACCGCGATCTCGATATGCCGGTGGTGCAGGCCGATCCAGCCCGTTCGATGGCGATCTCGATCGGCGCGATCGATCAGCAGCGCGAGCTGTTGAAGCAGGGCATGATCGGCTGGCGGCGCTGGATGGCCGACGACCGCGTCTTCCTGGTTCTGGGCAAAGCGGCCGGATAGACGCCGCCCATGCTGCTCCGAACCCGGATCACTCTGATGGTGAGTATCAGCACGGTGGTGCTCACCCTGGTCGTGCTGGCGGAAGGTCAGGTGCGCGAACGCCGCGCCACCGAACGCTATGAGGCGACCCAGATCACGGGCGACCGCAACGCCTGGTTCGGCGTGCAGGAAAGTGCCTCCGAGCGCCTGAATGCATTCGCCAGCGAAATCCAGCAGGACGACCGCACGACGCGCGCCGTCGCCGACCGCGACGTGCAGGCAATCGCGCTGGCGATGGCGGATACGATCCATCACATGCAAGCGGCACGGATTCCGATCCAGGCCGAGATCTTCGCGCCGGATGGCGCGCTGACCTTCACGACCACCGGCCAGAAGCAGAGCCAGACACCGATCGAGCTGGTGGCCGAAGCGGTCCGGCGCGGCACGCTGATGCGCGGCATTGCCCGCAACGCGAATGGGCTGGCCGTGGCGGTGATCTCGCCTTTCTACGCGCGGTCGGGTGTCTCGGGTGTGCTGGCGGTCTTTTCGGATGCCAATGCGCTGGTGGGCGACATCGCCGGCATCACGGGGGCGAAAATCTATCTGATCGGGGCGGATGGCAAACCCTTGGGGGCACCACTCGGCGGCGCCAAGGACCCGAGCTGGGCGGCGGCAACCGGCGTGGCACCGAACCAGGCGCAAGGCGTCACCAATCGCAGCTTCGGCCGCCAGGTCTATTTGACCGACTGGTTCGCGTTGAACGACGTGATCGACCGGCCGGCGGGGCGGCTGATCGCCGTGCGCGACGTGACCACGGGCTATCGTCGCGCGGAACTGATTTCGCTGATCTCGCGCGGTGCGATGCTGTCGGGCGGGGCGCTGTTCCTGGCATTCCTCTATTGGTACATGCGCAACGCCTTCAACCCGCTTAATTCCGTCATCCGTGTGCTGAACGCGCTCTCGCGCGGCGATACCCATGTGGCTCATGTGAACGCTGGCCCCGGCCGGGACGAGATCGGCCGCCTCGCCGGCACTCTTGAGAATTTCCGTCAAGCGCAACAGGCACGCGACCAGCTCGCGCGCATCCGCCAGGATATCGACGCGGCCAGCCGCATCCAGAACTCGATCCTGCCGCGCAACTTCCCGGCGACGGAGCGCTACAAGCTCCAGGCGATCATGCGGCCGGCGCAGAATGTCGGCGGCGACTTCTATGACTTCTTCGATCTGCCCGATGGACGTCATGGCTTCGTGATCGCCGACGTCTCTGGCAAGGGCATGGGTGCCGCCATGTTCATGGCGATGGCGCGTACGGTGATTCGCTCAGTCGCGCTGGTCGCCGATGGACCGGGCGAATGCCTGACGCGCGCCAATGATCTGCTCTGTGCCAACAACAGCGACGGCTCGACCTTCGTCACCGTCTTCTACGGGATCCTCGATTCCGCCACCGGCACGATGATCTATGCCAATGGCGGGCACAATCCGCCCTACCGGCTGAGTAAGGGCGTGGTGGAGGCGGTGCCCGGTACCGGCGGGCTCGCGCTCGGCATCATGGAAGGCTTCGCCTATACCGATGCCGCGATGACGCTGACCCATGGCGACCATCTGTTCCTTTATACCGACGGCGTCAGCGAAGCGATGGACGCTGCGGGTGAGCAGTTCACCGAAGAGCGGCTGGAGAAGACCCTGGGCGCGATCGCCAAGCCCGATGCCCAGTCGATCATCGATGCCGTGGTGCGCGCCGTGGACGACTTTGCCGGCGAGACGCCGCAAGCCGACGACATCACCTGCCTGACGATCGATTTTGGCTAGGCTGCCTGTTTATCCGACGTGCGGCGGGTGATCGCAGCGATCAGGGTGATGATCGCCATCGCCGCGATCAGCACCACGAAGCCGCCCCGCAGCCCCGTCACGGTCGCGACGCCGCCGATCACGGGCGGGCCCAGCAGGAACCCCGCGTAGCCGACCGTGGCCGCCATCGCGATGCCG
>CAZNZI010000726.1:0-2714 GCA_964577475.1 uncultured Rhodospirillaceae bacterium | reverse complement strand
TCCGGACCGGTGAACTTGAACGTTTTGCGGAAGAGTTTCACCCACGCCTCCTTCGTGCGTGGATGATGCGCCTTCAACCATCCGGCGAGCGAACCGTATTCCTTCTCGATCGCCGGCAGGCGCCGCGCGTTTTCGATGATCGCCTCGATCTTGAGCCGGTTGCGGATGATCCCCTCGTCCGCCAGCAGACGTTTCACGTCCTTCGCGCCGAACTTGGCGACCGTCTTCGGATCGAAGCCCGCGAAGGCCGCGTTCAGCGTCTTGCGCTTCTTCAGCACGATCAGCCAGGAGAGGCCGGCTTGCATGATCTCGAGCGATAGACGCTCGAACAGGACGGTCTCGTCCTTCGTCGGGAAGCCGTATTCCGTGTCGTGATACGGCCCATGGATTTCGTGCCCGCGCGCAACGTCGCAGTAACCGCTCATGGAGTCAGGCCTGCTCGATCTCGACGAGCGTGCCGACAAAATCCTTGGGGTGGAGGAACAGCACGGGCTTGCCATGGGCGCCGATCTTGGGCTCGCCGTCACCCAGCACCCGGGCCCCGGATTTCTTGAGCTGATCGCGTGCTGCCAGGATATCCGCCACCTCGTAGCAGACATGGTGGATGCCGCCGGCCGGGTTGCGGTCGAGGAAGCCTTTGATCGTCGAGGCTTCGCCCAGCGGGTGGATCAGCTCGATCTTGGTGTTGGGGAGCTCGACGAAGACAACGGTGACCCCGTGCTCGGGCTGCGGCAATGGCGCCGAGACTTTGGCGCCCAGCGGGTCGCGATAGATGGTGGTCGCGGCAGCCAGGTCCGGCACGGCGATGGCGATGTGGTTGAGGCGTCCGATCATGGGATCAGGATAGCCCAGGCCTTAGAGGCGAACCAGATGCACCTGGGTGGTGGGGCGCTTGCCGACCCGTTCACCCAGGAGCCGCCGCACGGCGAGACGCGCGACTTCCCGCACTTGCTCGTCATCTCGGCGGGCGGCATTGGGCATGTCCTCGACCGCCTCGCGGACGGCCGTGTCGATCCCCTTCATATCCTCGCTTTCCTCGCCGGTGGCGAAGCCGATCACAGAAACCTGCGGGGGGGCGGCGGGCATGCCGTTCTTGTCGAGGACCAGGGTCACCACTGCGCTGCCATCCTTGGCGAGCTTGCGCCGTTCCTTGATCGCTGCCGCACCGATCGGGATCAGACGGCGGCCGTCGACCGCCAGGCGTCCGGTCGGCACCTGCTCCAGAACCTTTGGCTCGCCCGGACCGAGGCGCAGCATGTCGCCATTCTCGATCACGATCGGCCGGCCCAGTTCCCGCTCGGTCGCCAATTTCGCGTGTTCGTCGAGATGACGGCGCTCGCCGTGAGTCGGGACCACATATTTGGGCTTCAGGTGCTTGTAGAGCCGCGTGATCTCGTCACGCGCCGGATGGCCGGAGACATGGATGAACTCGTCCTTCTCGGTGACGATTTCCACGCCCACGCGCGCCAGCTGGTTGTGCAGCCGGTAGATCGGCCGCTCGTTGCCGGGAATGATACGCGACGAGAACAGGACCGTATCCCCCTGCCCCAGTTTCACATGGGCATGGGCGCCAGTGGCGATGCGCGAAAGCGCCGCGCGCGGCTCGCCCTGGCTGCCGGTGCAGATGTAGAGGATGCGGTCGGGCGAAAGCGTCGATGCCTCGATATCGTCGAGAAACCGCGGCAGGCCATCGAGCATGCCGAGCGATCGCGCGATGCCCTCCACCCGCCAGAGCGACCGCCCCACCAGGGCGCAGCGCCGGCCGTGGGTCTGTGCCGCCGTAGCGATCGAAGCCAGGCGCGCCACATTGGTGGCGAAGCAGGCCACGGCGACTCGGCCCTTATAGCGGCCCAGCACTTCCGTCAAAGAGGCGCGCACGGCGCCTTCCGACCCGGCCGAACCCGGCACGAAGACATTGGTCGAATCGCCCACCACCGCCAGAACGCCTTCGTCGCCCAGCTTTCCCATGGTGGCGAGATCGGCCTGCGGCCCCAGCAACGGGTCGGGATCGAGCTTCCAGTCGGCGGTGTGCAGCACCGTGCCGGCTGGCGTCCGGATCGCCAGCGCGTTCGGCTCGGGCAGCGAATGCGTCACCGTCACGAGATCGACGGTGAAGGGGCCGAGCGAAATGCGTCCGCCCTGCGGGATTTCGTGGATATCGACCCGACCCAGCAGTTTGGCCTCATCCAGCTTCGAGCGCAGCATCGCGGCCGCGAAAGCCGTCGCATAGACCGGCGCACCCAGCATCGGCCAGAGATACGGGATCGCGCCGAGATGATCCTCATGGGCGTGGGTGACGACGATGCCGAGGATGTCGCGGCGCCGCTCGGCGATGAAGCCCGGGTCTGCCATGAAGACCTCGATGCCCGGCATCGTCTCGTCGCCGAAGGAGACGCCGACATCGACGATGATCCATTTGCCATCGTAGCCGTAGAGATTGAAGTTCATCCCGATCTCGCCGCTTCCGCCGAGCGGCAGGAAGACGAAACCGGACGGTGCTTCGGTCATTTCTTCACGGTGTTGCGGTAGATGGCAAGCAGCCCACGCAGGGTAAGGCCCGAGTCCAGTTTGTCGATGGCCGAGGTCGCTTCGTTGAACAGCGGCGCAAGGCCGCCGGTGGCGATCACGGTCATCGGCGAGCCGAACTCGTCCTTGATGCGCCGGACCAGGCCTTCGATCATGCCGACATAGCCCCAATAGACACCCGAGCGCAT
>CAZNZI010000725.1:0-8016 GCA_964577475.1 uncultured Rhodospirillaceae bacterium | reverse complement strand
ATCGAGTCCGGGCCGTGTTGGTTGAGATCGCCGAAGCCCGAGCGCTTCCAGCCGCCGAAGGTGTAATAGGCCAACGGCACGGGGATCGGCAGGTTGACGCCCACCATGCCGACATTGACCCGCGCGGCGAATTCCCGTGCGGCATCGCCGTCGCGGGTGAAGATGGCGACGCCGTTACCGAATTCGTGATCGTTCACCAGACCGAGCGCCTCGTCGAACGTGCCGGCGCGCAACACGCTGAGCACCGGGCCGAAGATTTCTTCCTTGTAGATGCGCATGGATTTGGTGACGCGGTCGAACAGGCTGCCGCCGAGATAGTAGCCCTTTTCGTAACCCTGAAGCCGGAAGTTGCGGCCGTCGACCGCCAGTTGCGCGCCCTCCTGGACGCCGAGATCGATATAGGTTTTCACCCGCGCCAGATGCTGGCCGCTGACGAGCGGCCCGTAATCGGCGGACGGATCGGTCGACGCGCCGATCTTCAAGCCTTCGACGCGCGGCACCAGGCGCCGCATCAGTTCGTCGGCCGTCTTCTCGCCGACCGGGACGGCGACCGAAATCGCCATGCACCGCTCGCCGCCGCTGCCATAGCCGGCACCGATCAATGCGTCGACGACCTGCTCCATATCGGCATCGGGCAGCACGACCATGTGGTTCTTGGCGCTGCCGAAGCACTGCACGCGCTTGCCCGCGGTGGCGGCACGCCCATAGATGTATTCGGCGACGGCGGTCGAACCCACAAAGCCGACCGCGCTGACATCCGGATCGTCGAGAATGGCGTCCACGGCCTCCTTGTCGCCATTGATCACATTGAGAATGCCGGGCGGCGCACCGGCCTCGACCATCAGTTCGGCCAAGCGCATGGGCACGCCCGGGCAGCGCTCGGACGGCTTCAGGATGAACGCATTGCCGCAGGCCAAGGCCGGCGCGAACTTCCACATCGGCACCATGGCCGGGAAATTGAACGGCGTGATCCCGGCGACGACGCCCAGCGGCTGGCGCATCGAATAGATATCGATGCCGGTCCCAGCCCCGGTGGTGTACTCGCCCTTCATCAGATGCGGAATGCCGATCGCGAATTCGACGACCTCGGCGCCGCGCTGGATGTCGCCCTTGGCGTCGGTGACGGTCTTGCCGTTCTCGCGCGCCAGAAGCTGGGCAAGGTCCTCGTTGTTCTGCGCTAGAAGATCGAGGAACCGGATCAGCACCCGGGCCCGCCGCTGCGGATTCATCGCCGCCCAGGCCGGCTGCGCTGCCGCGGCGTTTTCGACGGCGGCCCGGACATCGGCGCGGTTGGCCATCGCCACGCGCGCGGACACCTCGCCCGACATCGGCGTGAAGATCTCGCCAAAGCGCGCCGCCGTGCCGGCGACACGTTTGCCGCCGATGAAATGCCCGATCGTATCCATGTTCAATTCCCGGATGATGGAGGTCGCGATAGGCTCAGTAGTCGGTGCGGCCGCCCGACAGATCGAACACGGCGCCGGTGCTGAAGGAGGCTTCGCGCGACGCCAGCCAGGCCACCATGGCGGCCAGTTCCTCGGGCAGGCCGAAGCGCCCCATCGGGATCTTGGCCAGCAGCGAGTCGACGAAATCCTTGGGCCAGCCGGCCATGATCGCCGTCATGATGGCAGCGGGCGTGATACAATTGACGCGGATATCGGTCTTGGCCAATTCGCGCGCCAGGGTCTTGGTCAGGCCGATCACGCCGGCCTTGGCCGCCGCATAGGCGACGATATTCGGACTGGCTTCCTTGCCTGCGACCGAGGCGATGTTCACGACGCGGCCGTAATTGGACTTGATCATCGCCGGCAGCACGGCGCGGCAGCAGAGATAGACGCCGGTCAGATTGATGTCGATGACGCGCTGCCAATCGGCCGGCGCCAGTTCCCAGGTGGGCGTATGGGGGCCGGCGATGCCCGCATTGTTGACCAGGATCGAAACGCCGCCGAAGTGGTCGAGCGTGCTTTTGGTCCCCGCGGCGATCTGCGCTTCGCTGGTCACGTCGACGACGGCCGTGTGGACCGCACCCAGGGCGCCAAGTTCGGCCCGGGCTTTTTCCAGGGTGGACGGCTCGCGATCCCAAAGGCTGACCTTGGCGCCGTCGCTCACCAGGCGCCGGGCGATCGCGTAACCCAGGCCCTGGCCCGCGCCCGTGACGACGGCTATCTCGCCTTTGAGATCGATCCCCATAACCCGCGCTCCCTCGCCCCAGACGCCATTGGTCGTCGCATCCCATCGGGATACCCGCCAGTTGAAGGCACGATAGAAGCCGCCAAGCCATTCCCACAAAGACAAATGGATGATTGGTGCCAATCGTTTATGTTATGGCTCTTCCAAAGCGATTCGCAGGGGCAGGCGCAATGGACATCCGGCAGCTCGAATACTTCATGCATGTGGCCAACACGCTGAACATCACCCATGCGGCGTTGCGGGCCCATGTGTCGCAGCCGGCATTGAGCCGCCAGCTCCGGCTGCTGGAAGAGGAATTGGGCGTCCGCCTGTTCGAAAGGAAAGCGCGCGGCGTGGTGCTGACCGAGGCCGGCATCCGGCTGCGCGACCGGGCCCGGGGACTGTTGAGCGACCTGACGCGGATCCGGGAAGAGGTGATCAAGTCCGACGGGGAGCCCAAGGGCACGGTCCGCTTCGCCGTCTCCAACTCGCTGACCGGCATCCTGACCAACCGCGTCGTCGCCCGCTACCGCGCCACCTATCCCGCAGTGCATATCCGCATTTCCGAAGGCACCTCGATGATCACGCGCCAGACCATCGTCGAGGACCGCGCCGATGTCGCGCTGCTGTCGGACCGCGAACCCTCCACCTCGCTCCAGACTTCGCGCCTCGTTACGGAAAGCCTGTGCCTGATCGCGCCCGTCGAAGCCGGTTTGGACATGCGCAAACCCGTCCCCGGCCGTTTCCTGGCCGACCACGGGCTGGTCCTCACCCCTTTTCCCAACAGCCTGCGCCGCGCCGTCGATGAGATCCTGGTGCGCGCCAACAAGATCGTGGAACCGATGGTCGAAGTGGACACCAATTCACTGATGATGGCCCTGGTCCAGAAGGGGGCCGGCTATTGCGTCCTGCCCTATAGCGGCGCGCATGTGCTGATCGGACGAAACGACGTGTCCGCGGCGCCGATCCGAAATCAGAAGTGGACGTGGATGACGGCCATGTCGCGCGATCGCGCGATCTCCGCCGCCGCGCGCCTCCTGGTGGAAATGATCCGAAGCGAGGCCAAAGCGCTGATCGACGAAGGCGTGTGGAAGACGGCGACGTTCCTGGATGCGCGACCCGAATAAGCCCGAGATTGAGATCGGGCGGGATTGCGCGCTTCAGGAAATGATTCGCAGTGCTCGCATGCGGGAGAAGTCGCGATCATGAGTCACCAACGCCGCGGCATTGATGGCCAAAGCGCTTGCCGCCTGGACAGCATCCGCCAGCTTCAGGCGGAGCGATGCCCGCAATCGAGCGGCGTTCTCCGCGACATCGACGTCGAGCCCGACGACCCGCCAGGATTCGAGGATCGCGCGGTACCGCCGTGCAAGCGCGTCGTCGGACGCTTGCAGCGGGCCGGTCAATACTTCGGCGATCGTCACGGTGGTTACGGCAAACCGTAGACGGCCGGCGGCATGAGCCTCGAACAAAGGCTTGAAGCGCCGCGCCAAAGTCCCATGGCTTTCGAGAAAGTAGATGATCGGTGCCGTATCGACGAGAAGCAGCGCCTGCTCCGGAAGCCCGTCGATATCTAACGGCTCCATTCGCCACGAAGCTCTCGAATTTTGCGAGCGCTGCTCCTACCCCACAATCCCCGGCCCGATCCTTCGACGGGCAGAAGTGGCTGCTGATGCTGCGTCACACCTTGCGCGTCGACGGGCACGAGCGCGGCAACAGGGCGACCGTGCCGCGTGATGATCGTCGAGCGGCCATGCTCGGCCGCCTCCAGAAGATCAGGCAGCTGGTTGCGCGCCTCTTCGGAACCCTTGCGATCCAACAGCATCACTCCATAGGAAGCCGTACAGTACCGTACAGCCTGCGCTGATTCAACCCATTGATATGCTGACTGCGGCCAACCTGGCCAATCGGCGCCAACTTGGGGGCATTCCGGCAACAGGCACCGAGGATCAGGCGGTCTTCAAGACCGCGGAGAAGACGTAGCCGATGCCGTGCACCGTCTCGACTGGGAGTCGCGCATTGAGTGCTTCGTCCACCTTGATGCGCAGGCGGCGCACCAGGGCATCGAGGCTGCGGTTTCCCGCGTCGTCATCCACATAACCCAGCTGCTGCAGGATATGGGCGCGCAGTGCCGAGGTATCCGCGGCACGGGACAGCGCCTCCATGAAGGCCGTCTCCTTGATGGTGAGACGGACCGACGCGCCGGCCGGTCCTTCGAGCGCCCATTGTGCCGGCCGCAGCACCCATCGGGCCGCTGACTTGGAAGACGGCACGGGCGGGGACGGTTCCGCTTGCAGCTGACGGAGACGCTGCGCCAGCCGGATCGCGGCGACGGCCAGCTCGCGCACATCGACCGGTTTCGCGAAGTAGAGGTCGGCGCCGGTGGCGAAACCCTTGATGCGGTCCTCGGTTGCCGCGCTGCCGGTCAGGATGATCACGCCCGGCCCGCCCGGCGTATCCGTGAGGTGGCGCACGATCGACAGGCCGTGATCGTCGGGCAGTCCCAGATCGACGATCACCAGATCGTAACGCCTACTGCGGATGCGCTCGTGAAATGCGGCCACGGTGCCGACACCGTCGACCTTGATGCCGAACAACGCAAGGCTGGCCTCGATCGCGGTACGCCAATCCTCCTCGTCTTCGACCATCAATGCGGTAATCGGATGATCCATCGCGAACCGCTATTGAAAACCGTGTGCGCGCAGAGCGCCGGCCGCCGCCTCCATTTCGAGGGTGAGCGCCGCGACCGCTTCAGGAACCACGGCGCGATTGTCGGTGCTCAACGCCGCCTCGAGCCGTTCGGCGCGCTGGCTGAGACCGACCGCGCCCAGGGTGGCCGCCGCGCTGCGGAAGCCATGGACCAGCGACCGTGCATCATCGAGCCGCCCCTCGCCTACCGCCGCGCGCAGGCTGGCGCCCGCATTGCCGCAGCGGGTCGAGAAGGTGGAGAGCAGGCGCTGTACCACCGACTCGTTGCCGCAGAACCGGTTGACCGCCGCGGCGATGTCGAAGCCGGGAATCGCAGAGGGCAGTGCCTTGATGCCCGGGCGGGCGCCGGTCGGCACGAAGGACACGCGCGCGGGCAGGCAGCGCGCGAGCGCGGTCAGCAACCGGCTCGGCTCGATCGGCTTGGTGACGAATTCGTTCATCCCTGCCGCCAGGCAGGCGTCGCGCTCGTCGTCGAAGGCATGGGCGGTGACGGCGATGATCGGCAGCGCGTCGCGCCCCTGCACGGCGCGGATGCGCGCGGTGGCGGTCAGCCCATCCATCTCGGGCATGCGGATGTCCATCAGCACGATGTCGTAGGCGGCGGCATTGGCGAGCACGCGCTCCACCGCGGCCTTACCGGTGGTGACCATCTCCACCGTGGCGCCCGCCTCTTGCAGGATTTCGGCGGCCACTTCGCGATTGATCTCGTCGTCCTCGGCCACCAGCACCCGCACGCCTTCGAAGCGCGGCGCCATCGAGGCTTCGATCGGCGTGGCGGGGGCGGCGGCCACGCGGAACGACACGTCGACGGTGAAGGTGGCGCCCAGCCCTAGCACGCTCTGCACATCGATCCGCCCGCCCATCAACTGGACGAGCTGCGCGGCGATCGCGAGGCCGAGGCCCGTGCCGCCTTTGGGGCTGCGGTGATCGGCCTGGCGGAATGGTTCGAAGATGTCGGCGAGATCCTTGGGGGCGATGCCGGGGCCGGTATCGTGGACGATGAAACGCAGATCGACCGCGTCGCCGTCACGCTTCATCACCGCCACCGAGAGCGCGACCTCGCCCGATTCGGTGAACTTGACCGCGTTGCCGACGATATTGAGCAGGATCTGCCCCAACCGCACCGGATCGCCATGGAGCGAAAGCGGCACATCGGGCGCGGGCACCACTTCGAGCGCCAGGCCCTTCGCGTCGGCCTGCACCCGCGCTATGGTGTCGACGCGCGCCAGCACGTCGGCCAGATCGAAATTGCGCACCTCGACATTCATCGTGCCGGCTTCGATACGCGCCGCGTCGAGCACGCCTTCGACCAGTTCGAGCAATGTCCCGGCCGCCGTGCCGATGCGGGAGACATGGATGCTCTGCCGCTCGTTAAGCGGCGTGCGGCCGAGCAGGCGCGAAAGCCCGATGATCGCGTTCATCGGCGTGCGGATGTCGTGACTGACACTGGCGAGGAAGCGGCTCTTGGCCTGGGCCGCCACTTCGGCGGCTTCGCGCGCGGTCTCGGCCGCTTCCTTGGCGGCGGCGGTGGCGCGATACCACTCGGTCATGCGCAACCACATCAGGCCGATGCCGAGGCCGAGCGTCGCGATCAGCGCGATCGCCATCGAGAGCGCGAAGGAGAAGCTCGCTTGCTGCTGCGCTCCGGCAAAGTCGGCGCCCTTCGACAGCGCGGCGCCCACCACGCGGCTGCCATGGCCGAGCGCGATCAGCCCCAGCCACAGGATGGTAAAGCGCGCCGGCGCGCGGCGATAGGAGCGCCACTCGGCCGCCAGCACGGCAACCCCGAGGATGCACAAGACAAAATGAGAGAAGCCGCCCAGCATCACGCGGACGCGCATGTCGGGATCGGCGAACAGGAAATAACCCTGCGCGATCTGGATCACGCCGATCAGCGCGATGACAGGACGCAATGGAAAGCGTCGCCCCGCTTCGAGGAACAGACCCCAGGCGATCGCGGTCGCGCCGATCTGGCCGCAGGCGAAGCCGATGAAGGTGGAGATAAAGGGCGGGAGCACCTCCCGCAGATTGGCCAGCAGCAGGTTGAGCGCCACTGTCGTGAAGCCCAAAGCCCACAATCCGGCCTGCCGTCCGCCGATCCTCTGCTGCCAAAGAGAGACGAACAGCACCGCCAACAGCAGCAGAATTGGCAACTGAATCAGATAAATCGTACGGGCGTCGAGCAACGAGCCCAAATTCACGATATGCCCCCTAACCTCGCCGCCCCTCGCGGGCCCAACGGCTGTCAGGGCCGGATGATGCACAGATTCGGATAGAGGCACAACCGCGCGAATAGGGCGGCGGTGCCGTCAGGAAACGGAACGGGCTGCTGCTTTTTTTGGTCAGCCGATTATCTGTCACTACTTGCGTCGGTGAGCGCTCATCAAATCCATGTCCTGGCCTATTTCGGCGTTCTCTGTCTTGAAGGTTTGATCCGCTTGGGCCCGGATTGGCGCGAGGTCGGCGTCAGTATAGCCGAGGGCCGCTAGAACCCCGATCTGCCGTGCACTGACCTCCGCGTCGAAGGCTGCACGGCTGAGCAACGAAGCACCATGTTGATGGTCTTCTTCTTGTTGCGCAGCCAAGGCAGCGTCATACAGTAACGGCATCAGATCGGCGGGTGGATAGCCGCCGTTTCTCAGGTCTGCGAGAGAAAACCCAGCCGCCAGCAAATCCGCCGCGCTATCGCCCGCAGCTCTCAAACCGGCCGTCGAATATCCGCTGGCCGTCTTGCCGTTGCCGCCTGGCGTAGCGGCTGCCGCGATATCACCCAAGCTATACCCCATCGCCAGCAACTCGGTAGGCGGGTAGCCAGCGCCCGCCATGTCGGACAACGAGAACCCAGCAGCTTTCGCTTCTGAAGCCGAATAGCCGGCCGCTCGAATATCGCTGGCCGAGTAGCCGACCGCCTTCACTTGGGCGGCCGTGGAACCGAACGCCCTCAGATCAGCGGCCGGATAACCGGCGGCCTTCAAGTCCGCGAGGGTGTACCCGCCCGCGGCGAGCTCGCCCGCCGAATAGCCGGCCGCTTTGGCATAGGCGGTCGGGATACCCGACTTGTGCAGATCGGCCCCCGTGAACTGCGCATCCTTGAGATCCGTAATCGGGAAGTTGCCGGTCTGGAAGTCGCTCGGCGCC